>JBAVQZ010000117.1:0-8368 GCA_049694515.1 Paracoccaceae bacterium
TCGTGGTTGCGCGCGGGGCCGAAGGCTCGGTGCTGGCGGCCAGGGGGCTGCGGCTTCACGCCGCCGCCGCCGATGTGAAAGTGGTCAGCAAGGTCGGCGCGGGCGACAGTTTCGTGGGCGGCATGTCGCTGGCGCTGGCGCGCGGCGGGGATCTCGGAGAGGCCCTGCGATGGGGCACCGCCGCTGCGAGCGCCGCCGTGATGACGCCCGCATCACGACTGTGCCGTCACGAGGATGTCGAGGCGCTCTTGCCGCAATGCACCGTGACCAGCCTGTGACCCGGCGGCGGGTTCAGCCCGCGATGCGTCCTGCGAAATCGACCAGCCGGCGCGCCTGATGCGCGATCGCGGGCTTCGCCTTGTCGAAGGGCTGGCCCTGGCTGTGGCTGTAGCCATAGGGGTTGCCGCCGGCCTCGAACAGCGCCGGATCGGTGTATCCCGGCGGCACGATGATCGCGCCCCAGTGCATGAAGGTGGTATAGAGCGACAGGATCGTCGCCTCCTGCCCGCCATGCGGGTTCTGGGCGCTGGTGGTCGCCGTTACCGCCTTGTCGGCAAGCTTACCCGCAAGCCAGAGCGGGCCCAGCGTGTCGATGAAGGCGCGCATCTGGCTGGCCGGGACGCCATAGCGCGTGGGCGCCGAGAAGAAATAGGCATTCGCCCATTCCATGTCGTCATGCGTGACTTCGGGAATGTCGGCCATCTTCTGGGCCTGCGCCTTCCAGGCGTCCTGGCCTTCGACGACCTCTTTCGGCGCGGTTTCGGCGACCCGGCGCAGGCGCACCTCCGCGCCCGCGGTTTCGGCGGCTTCCGCTGCGATTCCGGCCATTTGGTGGTTGGTGCCGTAGGTGGAGTAGAATACGACCGCGAGTTTTACCTTGCTCATGGTGGCCTCCTGACCGATTGCTATTACCGGAATCTAGGTGCGCCCCGGCCGTGGTTGTATGTGCACAAGCGCGAAGGGGCTGTGCCCCGCCCAGAGGCGTCAGGAGGGATCGCGCCAGCGATTGACGATCGGGTAACGACGGTCGAGCCAGAAGGCCCGCCGGGTCAGCCGCGCGCCGGGGGCGGACTGGAAGCGCTTGTATTCGGAAATGTAGACCAGGTGTTCGACCTTTTTCACTACGTCCCGGTCGAAGCCCGCCGCCACCACCTCGGCGACCGACCTTTCTTCGTCGATGAGCATCGTCAGGATGGCATCCAGCGTGGCGTAAGCCGGCAGGCTGTCCTCGTCCTTCTGGTCGGCGCGAAGCTCGGCCGACGGGGGCTTGTCGATCACGCGGGGCGGGATCACCGCGCCAGCCGGACCCATCATCCAGTCGCGGTGATTGGCGTTGCGCCAGCGGCAGGTCTCGAACACGCGGGTCTTGTAGAGATCCTTGATCGGGTTGTAGCCGCCCGCCATGTCGCCGTAGATCGTGGCGTAGCCCACCGCCACCTCGGACTTGTTGCCCGTGGTCAGCAGCATCTCACCGAACTTGTTGGACATCGCCATCAGAAGCAGCCCGCGCAGGCGGGACTGGATGTTCTCCTCGGTCACATCCGGGGCCAGCCCCTCGAACAGAGGTGCGAGCGTTTCGGTGATCGCGTCCCGCCCGGCCGTGATGGGGACATGGTCGTAATGACAGCCCAGCGCGTTAGCCACCGCCTCGGCATCCTCCAGCGAATGGGCCGAGGTGTATTCCGACGGCAGCATCACGCAGCGCACGTTCCCGGGGCCGATGGCGTCTGCGGCGATGGCGGCGACCAGCGCGCTGTCCACGCCGCCCGACAGGCCCAGAAGGACTTTCCGGAACCCGCTTTTGGCCAGGTAGTCGCGCAAGGAAAGGACCATCACGCGATAATCCTGCTCCCACGCGTCGGGCAGGCGGGCCTTCTGCCCCTCGACGACGCGCCAGCCGTCATCGGTGCGGGTGAAATCGACATGGGCCAACCCCGTTTCGAAGGCGGGCATCTGCACCGCCAGTCGCCCGCCCGGGTTCAGCGCGAAGGACGCGCCGTCGAACACCTGGTCGTCCTGTCCGCCGACGAGGTTGAGATAGACCAGCGGCAGCCCGGTCTCGACCACGCGGGCAACCATCAGCCCCATGCGCGTGTCGAACTTGCCCCGGTGATAGGGGGAGCCGTTGGGCACCAGCAGGATCTCGGCACCGGTTTCGGCCAGCGCCTCGGCGACATCCTCGAACCAGGCATCCTCGCAGATCGGCGTGCCGATCCGCAGCGGACCGACGCTGTAGGGGCCATTGATCGGGCCGGAATCGTAGACGCGCTTTTCGTCGAACACGCCGTCATTGGGCAGAATATGCTTGAAGACCCGCGCCACGACCTGTCCACCCTGTAACACGAAATAGGCGTTGTAGAGGTGTCCGTGCGCCGCATAGGGGCAGCCGATGCCGATCGCAGGGCCGTCTGCGCAGTCGGCCGCCAGCGCCTCGATTTGCGCAACCGCGTCGGCCACGAAGGCGGGTTTCATCACCAGATCCTGCACCTGGTAGCCGGTCATGAACATCTCGGGCAGGGCCAGCATGTCGGCCCCGGCGGCTTTCGCCTCTTTCCAGGCGTCGCGTGCAAGCGCGGCATTGGCTGCGAAGGCGCCCACCGTGGGGTTCATCTGGGCCAGGGTCAGGCGGAACGTGTCGGCCATCGGCTTTTCCTTTTTTCCGGAAACCGGTCTTATCAGAGTGACGGGCAAGTGAAAGCCGATAGATGGGGAAAACCGTTGTCAGTGCGGGGAGGGTCAACTAGGCTCTGAGCCCAATCGTGGACGCGGTGAAGAGCAGGGCAAGGGGGCATTCGTGCAACAGGCAGGCGCAAAACTGTCGCGGGTCGTTTTGGCCGGGATATTCATCGGCGCCGCCACCCTGGTGGCCGCGCAGCAGGATTCGGGCGAGGTCATAACCAAGCAGTATGACGACGGCGGAATCTACGAGGGCACATTCAAGGACGGCAAGCAGGACGGGCACGGCACCTATCGGCTGCCCAACGGCTATGAATATTCCGGTGAATGGAAGGATGGCGAGATCGTCGGCACCGGCGTCGCGCGCTTTCCCAACGGATCGGTCTACGAGGGGCATTTCGTCAAGGGCAAGCCCGATGGGTTCGGCAAGATCACCTTCGCCGACGGCGGTACCTATGAAGGCCAGTGGGTGGACGGCAAGATTACCGGAAAGGGCACCGCGGTCTATGCCAACGGCGTGAAATACGAAGGCGAATTCCGCAACGCGCTGCACCACGGCACCGGCAAGATGACCAGCCCCAACGGCTATGTCTACGAAGGCGGCTGGGTGGACGGCGTGAAGCAGGGGAAGGGCACGATCACCTATCCCGACGGCGCGGTTTACGAGGGCCAGATGAAGAACGGCCAGCGGTCGGGGCAGGGGAAGCTGACCATGCCCGACGGGCTGACCTATGAAGGCGCCTGGAAGGACGGCCAGATCAACGGCATGGGCAAGCTGACCCAGCCGAACGGCGATGTCTACGAAGGGATGCTCGTCAATGGCGAGCGGCACGGCACCGGCAAGGTGACCTACGCCAACGGCGACGTCTATGAGGGCGACTTCAAGAATGACAAGCGTCAGGGCAAGGGCACCTTCCGCGGCGACGACGGCTATGTCTACGAAGGCGAATGGGTCGCCGGCCGGATCGAGGGGAAGGGCAAAGTGACCTACCCCGACGGCTCGGTCTATGTCGGGCAGTTCCGCAACGATCTGGCGGATGGCGAAGGCAAGATCACCTATCCCGACGGTTCCACCTACGAAGGGGAATGGAAGGAAGGCGTGATCGAAGGCAAGGGCGTGGCCACCTATGCCAACGGGCTGGTCTACGAGGGCGAGTTCAAGAATGCCAAGAACGACGGCATGGGCACGATGACCTACACCGACGGCTATACCTATACCGGCCACTGGAAGGACGGGCTGCGCGATGGGCAGGGCAAAGCGACCTATGCCGACGGCACCGTCTATGAGGGCCAGTTCGTGGCCGGGCAGCGCGAAGGCCAGGGCAAAATCGTCATGCCGGACGGGTTCACTTATGAAGGGGAATGGAAGGCCGGCGAAATCGACGGCAAGGGGGTCGCGACCTATGCCAACGGCGATGTCTATGAAGGGACATTCAAGGCGGGCAAGCGGCAGGGCGAAGGCACCATGCGCTATGCCAGCGGTGAACAGGAAAGCGGCACCTGGAAGGACGGCGTGCTGACCGTTGTCGGCGGAGACGGGGCCGGCGATACGTCGCAGGACGGCACCGACTCGGGTGGCGCGGCCACGACCGGCGGCTCCGACTGAACGCGGCGGGCAGCGCCTGTCACCCGCGCCGATTCAGCCGTTCCAGTTCCTGACCGATTGGGCAGAAAACGGGCGGATGGTCCGCCCCCGGCCCCTGAAGCGCCATCCAGTCCATGCAGCGTTGCATCTGGCCACAGGCACAGCATGTCGCGATCAACTGGCTGAAATCGGCGCGCTGCAAGCGCCC
This sequence comes from Paracoccaceae bacterium, assembly GCA_049694515.1. GTDB lineage: Bacteria > Pseudomonadota > Alphaproteobacteria > Rhodobacterales > Rhodobacteraceae > JADQCB01. The sequence goes on from JBAVQZ010000117.1 coordinate 4,470, forward strand.
GTCTTTCAGCGCGGCATTCAGGTCGGCACCCACGGTCCGGGCCATGCCCTGAACCTGCCAGAAATGGCGGGAAAGTCGGCCGCAGTCTTCCATCTCGAACCTCTCGCGCCGCTCAAAGCCTGCGCATCGCTTCCAGCAGGGCCTTGTTCCGGCAGAATCCGGGCGCCTCTTCGGCCCCATCCTCGGCGTTCAACTCAAGGAACTGGCGGCACGCGCCAGCCTCAAGGCAGCCCACGCAACGCAAAACGCTGTTTCGCAGATCCTCGGGGGGCAGGCGGCCCGCCTGCATCTCTTCGGCCAGATCGACGCCCAGCGTGTCGGCCATGCGGCGCACCAGCCTGGCGTGTTCATCCATCTTCTCGAATCCGAACATGACGGTTTCCTCCTCGGCAATGCTCGACTTCCAGAAAACCATGTCGCGTCCGCGCGCACCTTGATTCGTGTCAAATGGCGCAGGGTTTTGGCCGGGTGCTATTCACAATGTCCTGCCGCCGCGCTAGCGTCATTCCATGTTTACCATCGAGCATGAATTCGACTCCACCGTCGTGGTCCTCGTGGACGAAGGCCCCGATCACCTGCAGGAGGACATAACCCTCAACGCGTTCGAAGAATGCGTGACGGTGGAGCAATACGATCCGCGGACCGACAGCGTGCAGAAGATAACATTCTCGATGGCGCAGCTGCGCGACCTGGGCGCCGCACTGGACCTGCCCGAAGGGGTCTATCGCATTGCGCGGGAGGGCGAATAGCCCGGTTCACTTTGCGATGCGGAAGACCTTGTCCCGCGCCGACTGTCCGCGCAGCAGGTCCAGCCGGGTTTTCGGCACGCCGAGCGCCTTGGACAACAGCTTGACCACCGCCGCGTTGGCCTTGCCGCCCTCCGGCACGGCGGTCACGTGAACGCGCAACACGCCGTTTTCCAGCTTCACCGCGTTGCGCGACGCTTTGGGGGTGACGCGCACCTCGATCTCGGTGCCGGGGGTGGCGAGATGTGCGAGTTCGGGATCGGCGGCCATGCCGGTATGTCCTTCCTGCCGGGTCGAAAACGGTCCCTAGTTCTTATACGGTGCCGATGAAAACGAAAATGCCCGCCGGCCCGCAAGGGGCTGGACGGCGGCCTTTGGCGGTGGCAGGTTCGCGGCCCATGCGCCAACTGGGAAACGTGATCTCCGACCGCGGGTCGAAATATGCCGTCTCGGGCGGGTCCGCGTCCTCGCGCGCAGAGGTGGAGGCGTTCCTCAAGGATCTGAAGCGAAACAAGAAATACGCGAAGGCCACGCATAATACCTGGGCCGTTCTGCTGGAGGACGGGCCGCTTAAGTCCGATGACGGCGAGTCCGGTGCGGGGATGATCATTGTCCGGATGCTGGAGCGCAAGGGCCTTGAGAACCATGTCGTCGTCGTCACGCGCTGGTATGGCGGAAAGCATCTGGGCGGCGACCGGTTTCGCCATGTGCAGGAAGCCGTGCGGCTCTATCTGGACGGACTCTAGGCGCCGCCGGCTCAACTGGCATCTGTCCCGTCATCTCGGAAACGCCGCGCGCAAGCATTTTTCTAGGCCGCCCTTGCCCCCCACAGATCATACTCTCCGGCCTCGTCCACTTCGACGCTGACGATATCCCCGACCGACAGCCCCTCGGTGCCCTCGTCGATGAACAGGCAGCCGTCGATCTCGGGCGCGTCGGCCTTGGTGCGGCATGTGGCTATGCCGTCCTCGTCGATGTCGTCCACGATCACGTCCATGACATGGCCGACCTTCGCCGCCAGCTTTGCTTCGGAAATCGCCTGCGCCTTTTCCATGAACCGTTCCCAGCGGTCCTGCTTCACCTCGTCCGGCACATGGTCGGGCAGGGCGTTTGACCGCGCGCCGGCCACGTTCTCGTATTTGAAGCAGCCCACCCGGTCGAGCTGCGCCTCGTCCATCCAGTCCAGCAGGGTCTGGAACTCCGCCTCCGTCTCGCCGGGATAGCCGACGATGAAGGTGGAGCGCAGGGTGATGTCAGGGCAGTCCCGCCGCCAGGCCGCGATCTCGTCCAGCGTCTTCGCCGCCGCCGCTGGCCGCGCCATGCGCTTCAGCGTATCCGGATGGGCGTGCTGGAACGGGATGTCCAGATAGGGAAGGATCAGCCCCTCGGCCATCAGCGGGATCAGCTGGCGCACATGCGGATAGGGATAGACGTAATGCAGCCGCACCCATGCGCCGAGTGAGCCGAGGTCACGCGCCAGATCGGTGATATGGGCGCGGTGGCCGCGATCCTCGGCATGCTTGATGTCCACGCCATAGGCCGAGGTGTCCTGGCTGATGACCAGCAGTTCCTTCACCCCGTTCTCGACCAGTTTTTCCGCCTCGCGCAGCACCGCGTGGGCCGGGCGCGACTGAAGCCGCCCGCGCATGTCGGGGATGATGCAGAACTTGCACTTGTGGTTACAGCCTTCGGAAATCTTGAGATAGCTGTAGTGACGCGGCGTAAGGCTGACGCCGCGTGCGGGCAGCAGGTCGATGAACGGGTCGGGGTCGGGCGGTACCGCGCCATGCACCGCGTCGAGCACCTGTTCATACTGGTGCGGCCCGGTGACGGCCAGAACCGAAGGGTGCGCGCCGGTGATATAGTCGGGCTCCGCCCCCAGGCAGCCGGTGACGATCACGCGGCCGTTCTCGTTCAGCGCCTCGCCGATCGCCTCAAGGCTTTCGGCCTTGGCGCTGTCCAGGAACCCGCAGGTGTTTACGATCACCGCGTCCGCGCCCGCGTAGTCGCCCGAGATCGCATAGCCCTCGGCCCTGAGCCGGGTCAGGATGCGCTCGCTGTCCACCAGCGCCTTGGGACAGCCGAGGCTGACCATGCCGATGGTCGGCTGGCCGGGGCGGCGCGCGTCGTGCAGGCGGGCGCGGGGGGCTAGGTCGGGGCGCAGGTCGGGCGGGTTGGTGCTCATGCCCGCCTCATACAACAGCCGTTCGGTGCGGGGAAGCGGCGATCGGCGCTTGTGGCGGGGCCGGCAAATGCTAGGTAATGACAGAATACCGCCGTGAAGAATTGGAGGCGCCCGATGCGCTGGATCGTCCGTATAGTCCTTTCCCTGGTCCTGCTGGTGATCCTGTTGGTTGCAGCGGTATTCCTGCTGCCCGCCGAGAAGATCGGCGCCCTGGCCAGCAGCCAGCTGCGCCAGGCCACCGGTCGCGAACTCACGTTGAGCGGACGGCTACGCCCGGCCCTCTGGCCGCAGATCGGTGTGACCACCGGACCTGTGACGCTTTCCAATGCGGACTGGTCGGACGAGGGGCCGATGCTGCGCGCCGAGAGCCTGTCCATCGGGCTGGACCTGTCGGCGCTGATGGGCGGCGAAATCAAGCTGCGTAAGATCGAGGTGACAGCCCCGCAGATCTTGCTGGAGCGGTCCGCCGACGGACGTGCGAACTGGGAATTCGCGGGCGCAGCCGAAGCCTCGGCGCAATCGGGCGAAAAGACGGCGCGCTCCGCGCCCACGGCCTTCACCCTCGACAAGGCGGTGATCTCGACCGGGACGGTGCGTTATCTCGACCACGCCGCCGGCACCAGCCAGCAGGTCCAGGGGCTGGACGCTACGCTGTCGCTGCCGGCTTTCGACGGGCCGGCGAAGATCACGCTTGCCGCGAAGATGAACGGTCAGCCGGTCAGCCTGGATGGCGAGCTTGGCGCCTTCGGCCCGTTCCTGGCGGGCAAGGTGACGCCGGTAACGGCGGATCTGAGCGCGGGCAAGGCGCATGTCGCCTTTGACGGCCGGGCGGGCATCGACCCGCTGGCCGCCGACGGCACGATGGACACCGACGCAAGCGATCTGGCGTCGCTTTTCCGGGCGCTGGGAAGCGCCCCGCCGGTCCTGCCCAAGGGTGCGGGGCGCAAGATCGCTTTGAAGGGCCGGGT
>JBAVQZ010000118.1:0-4774 GCA_049694515.1 Paracoccaceae bacterium
CGGCCAGCGCGATAACCCCGCCCGCCGCGCGCACGGCATATTGCCCGCGCGGCACGGCGGTCAGGAAGCCGAAGCCGATACCGGCAAGGTGAAGCATCCCGGTGGCCAGCACGAAGCCCAGCGCGAAGGCGAAGGGGTTGGCCGCCTCGGGCAGTTCGGTACCGTGGGCATGACCGTGGAAGATCGCGAAGGCACCGACCAAGACCGCCGCGATCCAGAGTGGCGCGCGCACCGCCAAGGCCACAAGCAGCCCCAGCACCACGCCGGACAGCGCGATCCCGGTCTCGACCGAGGGCAGCGGCACGCCCGCCACCCCCAGCGCCCCGCCAAAGGCCATGACCAGCGGAAACACCACCGGCAGCACCCAGATCGCCGGGGCCCCCAGGAACGCGCCCCACAGGCCGACGGCGACCATCGCCGCGACGTGATCCCAGCCGAACAGCGGGTGGGTGAAGCCGCTTGTCAGCCCGCCCTGGACCCCCGCGCCGGTATGGGCGGCGGCGGCGGAGGCGGCGAGGGTCAGCAGAAGGGCAAGGAAAAGACGATTATGCATATTCAGGCTCTTTTTCATGGACGGTCGGGCATCTTGAAGGTCAGGCTGGCCCAGAGCGAATGCCAGACCGGTCCGGCCGCTGGATCGTCGTTCCCGGTGCCACGCAGCACGACCGAGTCCAGCAGGTATTCGCGCCCCGGCAGGACGGGCACCATGACCCGGCCCTGGGCGTCGGTGGTCAGCCGCAGGTCGGACACGGTGCCGTCCGGCGCCCTTTCATAGACCTCGAGCTGCCGCTCGGCGCGCGGTGCGCCCTGATAGAGCACCTGCACCGGCAGCCCGTCGGGCAGCGCGTCGGTATAGGGGTTGGCCAGCGCCACGATCTCGACCTCAAGGCCCGTCGCGCGGTCCCGCCCCGCGCCATCGCCCACGGCCACAAGGCTTTTGGCATAGCGGCGATAGGTTTCGCTGAACCCGGTCTTCGGCAGGCCGCGGGCCAGGTGGCGCGCCTCGACATCGCCGAAAGCCTTGTGCTGAAAGAAGCGCAGGAACGTGTCCCAGTCGTCATAGGTCAGGGTGCTGTCGGTGGTTTCGTGCACCAGCACGGCCAGTCCGGCGGCGGGCGGGGCCATCGCCATCGCGGGTCGGTCACCCATGCGGCTTTCGACCTTGGTGAGGTCATCGCCCATCACAAGGTCGAACCGTGCGATCCGGTCGGGCAGGTAGGAATAGGCGGCGCCCGTGAACATCTGCCCCACCCGGATGTCGGCGCGGATCGGTTCGCCCTCGGCAAGCTGGTAGCGCTGCGGCGACAGCCAGAATTCATGGGCATGCGCCAGCGTTGCGCTAAATAGCGCCGAGGCGAGGATCAGAACGGGGGCTAGAACGCGCATGAGGGCCATCATCGGGTTGTTTGGCAGAAAACTGTCGCGGCGCCGGGTCAAGTCAAGCCTCGGCGTGATCCTGGTGGGGGTCCTGCTGTTCGGGGCGGTCCGTCCCGCGGCGGCGCATGAGGTGCGCCCGGCGGTTGGCGACGTGCAGGTCGGCGCCGACGCCCTGCGCCTCGACCTGCGGGTGACGCTGGAGGCGATGGTGGCGGGGATCGACCTTGCGGGGTTGCAGGACACGAACAATTCGCCCTTGTCGGGCTATTACGACCAGCTGCGGGCGGCATCGCCCGCCGAACTGGAAGCGGCGTTCCGCAAGGTCTGGCCCCGCATCCGCGACGGCATCTTCATCAATGTGGCCGGTCAGCGCATCACACCCGAGCTTGCCGACATCCGCATCCCCGAGGTCGGCGATATTTCGCTGCCGCGGGATTCAGTGCTGACGATCGGCGCCGATCTGCCGACCGGCGACGCGCCGGTGACAGTGGGCTGGCGGGCGACTTTCGGCCCGCTGGTGCTGCGCCAGATGGGCGAGGGCGAGCTTTACACCGGCTACCTGGAAGCGGGACAGGAAAGCGACCCGTTGCCACGCCAGGGCGTGGCGCGGCTTGCCGGTCTGGTGGAGTTCGGCCGCTACATCGTGCTTGGCTTCGACCATATCGTGCCGCGCGGCCTGGATCACATCCTGTTCGTGCTGGGGTTGTTCTTTTTCTCGCTGCATCTGCGCCCGTTGCTGATGCAGGTGACCGCCTTCACGCTGGCCCATACGGTGACCCTGGCGCTGGCGACGCTGAAAATCGTCTCTGTTTCACCGCAAATCGTCGAACCGCTGATCGCCGCCTCGATCGTCTATGTGGCGGTGGAGAACACGCTGGGCGGGAAAATCACGCTGCGGCGCACGGCGGTGGTCTTCGGCTTCGGCCTGCTGCACGGGCTGGGCTTCGCCAGCATTCTGGGCGAGATCGGGCTTGACCCGGGGCGGCTGATCGCCGGGCTGGTGGGGTTCAACATCGGGGTGGAACTGGGCCAGCTGGCGATCATCGCGACCGCGTTCCTGATGCTGGGCGTTTGGTTCGGGGCGCGGGCCTGGTACCGCGCGCGGATCGCCGTGCCGGCCTCGGCGGGTATAGCGGCGGTGGGTGCATGGTGGTTTGTCGAACGCACGCTGCTGTGATCTCGGGAATCGCGCGCGAATGTGCTATGGTCCCGCATCCAACAGAGCAGGAGGAAGGCCGATGACCCGTCACGTCTTCGACCATGTCAGGACGCGCAGCGACAAGCCGCGCGCAGCAAACTACATGCGGATCGAACGGACCGCAGGCCCGAACCGGGCCAGCGTGCTGCTTCAGCGCCGCCCCGAGCAGATCCGGACCGGATCTCGGCGGCTGGCCGAGTTTCTTCGCATCATCCGAGGGCGCATGACTTAGGGCGGTATCCGGCCTTTCCATCGGCGCGCGATCGGGTAGAAACGGAGACGCCCCCGACACCCCGGGGGCGCAATCCGGATTCCGCGCCCCATGCAGCCTGCCCGCGCCATCGCCCTGAAGCTCGCCTCGGTCACGCTGTTCGTGGTGATGGCATCGCTGATCAAGGCCGCGTCGGCCAGCGTGCCGCCCGGCGAGGCGGTGTTCTTCCGCTCGCTTCTGGCGCTGCCTGTGATCGTGGCATGGCTGGCGATGCGGCGCGAGCTGGGCGTGGGGCTGCGCACGGTCAACCCGATGGGTCATGTCTGGCGCGGGCTGGTGGGCAGCACCGCGATGGGCCTGAACTTCGCCGGGCTGGGGCTTCTGCCCCTGCCCGAGGTCACGGCGATCGGCTATGCCGCGCCGCTTCTGGTGGTGATCTTCGCGGCGATGTTTCTGGGTGAACAGGTGCGTTTCTTTCGGCTGGCGGCCGTCGCCATCGGCCTGGTCGGCGTGCTGATCGTGCTGTCGCCTCGGCTGAGCGCGTTCCAGGGGGGCGCTGTGGATGCGGCGGAAACCCTGGGCGCCATCGTGGTGCTGGGCGGGGCCACCTGCGCGGCGCTGGCGCAGGTCTTCGTGCGAAAACTGGTGCAGACCGAGCAGACGGCGAGCATCGTCTTCTGGTTCTCGGTCACCGCGACGCTGCTGTCGCTGCTGTCGCTGCCCTTCGGATGGGTGGTGCCCGCCCCGCGCGTGCTGCTTTACCTGGTGCTGGCGGGCCTTCTGGGCGGCACGGCGCAGATATTCCTGACCTCCAGCTATCGGTTCGGCGACGCCTCGACCATCGCGCCGTTCGACTATGCCTCGATGCTGCTGGCCCTGATCATCGGGTATGTCGTGTTCGCCGAGATACCGACGCCGACGATGCTGTCGGGCGCCGCGCTGGTGATCGCCGCGGGCGTGCTGATCATCTGGCGCGAGCGGCAGTTGGGGATCAAGCGCGGTCGCGCCCGCAAGGGGATGACGCCGCAGGGTTGAGCGGCGCGCGGCTCTCACGAACACGTTACCGGCTTTTTCGCGCTTTCCTGAAACTCCGCAGGTGGGGTCGCCCGTGTCTGCTGCAGCCCGATCGACGGGTTGCACATTCAAACTCTGGGAGACACAGCATGAATATCGTCACGAAAACCGCCGCCGCCCTCGCCCTCTGCGCCACTCCGGTGCTGGCCGCGAACCCGATGGTCGGCGGCGCGCCGATGTATGAGTCGAAGAACATCGTCGAGAACGCCGTCAACTCGGCCGACCACACCACGCTGGTCGCCGCGGTCAAGGCCGCGGGGCTGGTCGAAACGCTGTCGGGCAAAGGCCCCTTCACCGTTTTCGCACCCACCAACGAGGCGTTCGCGGAGCTGCCCGACGGGGCGGTCGAGGCGCTTCTGATGCCGAAGAACAAGGATCGTCTGACCCAGATCCTGACCTGTCACGTCGTCGCCGCCGACGTCATGTCGGACGCGATCGCGACGATGGTCGCGGATGACGGCGGCATGCATACCATCAAGACCGTGGGCGGCTGCGAATTCACCGCGATAATGAAGGACGGCAAACTGATGATCGAGGGCGGCCAGGGCCGCGTCGCCACGGTGACGATCCCGGACGTGGTTCAGTCCAACGGCGTGATCCATGTGATCGACAAGGTGCTTCTTCCCGCCAAGTCGTAAGCCCGTCTGAGCCACGAAACGCCGCCCGGTTCCTGCGAAACCCCGGGCGGCGTTATTCGTTGAAATGGACCCTTTGTGGTGAAACAGGGACTATTATGGGGTGGCAACCTATTCGGCGCAGCCCTTGATCACATCGGTCACCGTGCCATCGCGATACTCGGACACGGCGACGATACGGCCAGGGGCGCGGCGCGGCGCGACCGGCTCGGCAGCCGCCTGCGCCTGTTGCTGCAAATCTCCGATCGTCGTGAGCGGCAGGCCGGCTGCGCGCAGCCG
>JBAVQZ010000119.1:0-4219 GCA_049694515.1 Paracoccaceae bacterium
ATACACCTCGCCCCGCACCTCCAGGATGTCGGGCGCGCCGTCAAGCCTGACCGGAATCTCGCTGATCGTGCGGGCATTTGCAGTGACGTTCTCACCCGTTTCGCCATCGCCCCGCGTGGCGGCCTGCACCAGCGCGCCGCCCTCGTAGCGCAGCGACAGCGACAGCCCGTCGATCTTGGGTTCGGCGGTGTAGGTCAGCGGCGCGTCGCCGGCAAGACCGAGATAGCGGCGGATTCGGGCGTCGAATTCGGTGATCTCCGCGGCCTCGAAAGCGTTGCCGAGCGAGAGCATCCGCACCGCGTGGGTGACCTTGGCAAACCCCTCTGCCGGTGCGGCGCCGACGTTTTTCGAGGGGCTGTCCGGGCGCACAAGATGCGGAAATCGGCTCTCTATCGCCGCGTTGCGCCGTTTCAGTGCGTCATAGGCCGCATCCGAGATCTCCGGCGCGTCCTTCTGGTGATAGGCCGTATCGGCTTGGGCAATAGCCTCGGCCAGCCTGGCCAGCTCTGCCTTGGCTTCCGCCTCGTCCAGTTCCTCCACCGGCGTTTCGCCTGCCATGCCGTTCTCCCCGGAATATCCTCCGAAAGTGATAGGAGGACACCCCGGGGAGGTCCAGTCATGAGTGGTGGCTGGCTGGACAGGCGGCGGCCCAGTCTGCCCCCGCCGGGGCCGCCCTGGCGGAGGGTCCGGTTACGCCTCCATCGCGATCCGGCCCGCTACGGGTTCGGGGTCCGGATCGCGCAGCACATAGCCGCGGCCCCAGACAGTCTCGATAAAATTCTCGCCGCCCGTGGCCTGGCTGAGCTTCTTGCGCAGCTTGCAGATGAACACGTCGATGATCTTCAGCTCCGGCTCGTCCATGCCGCCATAAAGGTGGTTGAGGAACATCTCCTTGGTCAGCGTCGTGCCCTTCCTTAGGCTGAGCAGTTCGAGCATCTGGTATTCCTTTCCGGTCAGATGCACGGTCGTGCCGTCCACATCCACGGTCTTCGCGTCAAGGTTGACCGTGATCGGCCCGGTGCGGATCACCGACTGAGCGTGGCCCTTGGAGCGGCGAATGATCGCGTGGATGCGCGCCACCAGTTCTTCGCGGTGGAACGGCTTGGTCAGATAGTCGTCGGCGCCGAAGCCGAACCCCCGAAGCTTGCTTTCGGTGTCATCTTCCCCCGACAGGATCAGGATCGGCGTTTCGACCTTGGCCATGCGCAGCACGCGCAGCACCTCGTGGCCGTTCATGTCGGGCAGGTGAAGATCGAGAAGGATCAGATCGTAGTCATAGAGCTTGGCAAGGTCGATCCCTTCCTCCCCCATATCCGTCGTATAGACGTTGAGGTTGGCGTGGCCGAGCATCAACTCGATGCTCTTGGCCGTCGTCGGATCGTCTTCCACCAGAAGGACTCGCATTTGCGCTACTCCGCTATCTTCCCTGACTTGGGCCAAACCTGAACAGGAATGGTTAACCGCACGTTACTAATGTGAAGATATATGGCAATACAATTCAGGGTTGTCGGTATCGCTGCAGTTTCGTCGTCTTCAGGGCCTTTGGACCATGCCGCGCAATGGCCATCTGCCAGCTATCCAGTTCCTCGTCCGTCAGGCTGTAGCGCGCCATTGCCTCCTTGCGCGAAATGAGGCCGGCGACGATCGCCTTGACCACGGCGGCCTTGCGGCTGGCCACCCAGCGCCGCGTGTCCACCGGCGGCAGGTCGGCCCGCGTCATCCGGCTGCCGTCGGGCAGCACGACTGCCCGCGGCCCGTCGATGCGCTTGATATACATGCTTTCTCCCCTCGCTCACCTCGTGGCGGAAATTTTCCGCCGCGCTGCTTAACGCGCCGTGAAACGGGGCCTTGAGACTGTCGCGGATTTTCATATATTGCGTCGTACTTCCCGAAAGGCGCTGAAATGGCTCTGGACAGCAACGATCACCCGCTGAATTCGCTTGGTTTTGCCAAGCCGCCCGCCGAGACGCGCGTCGTCGTGGCGATGTCGGGCGGGGTGGACAGCTCGGTCGTGGCGGCGAAGCTGGCCGAGGAAGGCTATGACGTGGTGGGCGTCACGCTGCAGCTTTACGATCACGGCGCGGCGCTTGCGAAGAAGGGCGCCTGCTGTGCGGGTCTGGACATCCATGACGCGCGCCGCGTGGCCGAGGAGATGGGCTTTCCGCATTACGTGCTGGACTACGAGAACATCTTCCGCGATGCGGTGATCGACGAATTCGCCGACAGCTATCTGGCCGGCGCCACCCCGGTGCCCTGCATCCGCTGCAACGAGCGGGTGAAGTTCAAGGACCTGCTGGAAACCGCGAAGGATCTGGACGCCGATTGCATGGCGACCGGCCATTACATTCAGCGCAAGATGGGCGCCACGGGGCCCGAACTGCATTGCGCGGCGGACGCGAACCGCGACCAGAGCTATTTCCTGTTCTCGACGACGGCCGAGCAGCTGGACTTCCTGCGCTTCCCGCTGGGCCACCTGCCCAGCAAGGACGCGACCCGCGCGCTGGCCGCGAAATACGGGCTGAGCGTGGCCGACAAGCCCGACAGCCAGGACATATGCTTCGTGCCGAACGGCAATTACGCCAGTGTAATCGAGAAACTGCGCCCCGGCGCGGCCGAGCCGGGCGAGATCGTCGATACGGATGGCCGGGTGCTGGGCACACATGACGGAGTGATCCATTATACCATCGGCCAGCGGCGCGGGCTGGGGATCGGCGGGCTGTCCGATCCCCTCTACGTGGTCAAGCTGGACGTGGAGAATCGCCGCGTCGTCGTGGGACCCAAAGAGATGCTGGCCACCCGCACCGTGCCGGTGCGCGAGATCAACTGGCTGGGCGATGCGCCGATGATCTCGCGCGGGGAATGGGAAATCTCGGTCAAGGTCCGCTCGACCCGGCCGCCGCGCGCAGCGATCCTGCGGCCCCTGTCGGAAACGCAAGCCGAGGTCGAGCTTCTGACTCCGGAGGAAGGGGTCAGCCCCGGTCAGGCCTGCGTGTTCTACCAAACCGGCGGCAGTCGCATTCTCGGTGGCGGATGGATATGGCGCGGTAACTGATCGCGCGCGGTTTTCCATTTTTCGTGCGAAATATCGTGCCTCCGGCGCAAATATTGTCTTTCGGGGGAAGCGGGGCTCAGAGTCCGACCATCCGGCGGATATCGCCGGGGCTGCGCCCCTCGTCCCGGTAACGGGCAATGGCGCGGGCGTCGTCGCGCTTGGCCAGGCGCTTTCCGCTTTCGTCCCGGATAAGCCTGTGATGATAATAGCTTGGCGTGGGAAGTTCGAGTAGCGCCTGAAGCAGGACGTGGATCTGCGTCGCCGTGAACAGGTCGTCACCGCGCACCACCTCGGTGATCTTCTGGTGGGCGTCGTCGACCACCACGGCAATGTGGTAAGAGGTGCCGATGTCGCGCCGGGCCAGCACGATGTCGCCCACGCCCCGGGGCAGTTCGCCGGCGTCCAGCCCGTGAGTGCCGGTGCGCAGCGGCCCGGTCTCGGTAAAGGACAGGCCGGATGCGCTGCCCAGATGCGCGAGCGCAGCCGCCATGTCCAGGCGGATCGCGTCGTCCGGGCCGGCCTCGGCCATTTGGCGGTTGCGACAGGTGCCCGGGTAGACCGGGTCGTCGGGCCCGTTAATCGGTGCACCCTCCTGCGGGGCGCCAAGCGCGGCCCTGATATCGCCGCGGCTGCAGCGGCAGGGAAAGCACAGGCCGAGAGAGGCCAGCCGGGCGAGCGCGGCGTCATAGGCTGCCTGCCGCGCGGACTGGCGAAGCACGGGGCGTGGCCAGCTCAGGCCGAGCCAGTTGAGATCCTCGAAGATCGCCGCCTCGAAGGCGGGTTTGCAGCGGGCCCGGTCGATATCCTCGATCCGCAGGAGGAAGTCGCCCCCCTTCGCGCGGGCGCGATCAAGGGCGGTGAGCGCCGAAAAGGCGTGGCCCAGATGCAGAAGCCCGGTGGGCGACGGAGCGAACCGGGTGCGGTAGCTCACGCTTTTTCAAGCACGTAGACGGTGGAGTTGAGGCCCGCGCCCGGCAGGTGCGGGCCATTCTCTTCAAACAGCTTGACGGCGCTGCCATCGGCCAGGTGGCGCGCCAGCGCGGCGGTGTAGGCGTGATCCTGCAGCGCGTGATCGTTGAAGGAAAACGCCAGGCGGCCACCCGGGGCCAGCGCGTCGAGCGCCACGTCGAGCAGCCCGGCCGGCGCAGCGCCGGGGCTGATCACGCC
>JBAVQZ010000120.1:0-2489 GCA_049694515.1 Paracoccaceae bacterium
CGCGGCAGCCACATCGTGATCACCACGATCATGTTCAACTTCATCGGCGCGGCGCTGCTGAACTACGTTCTTGTCAACCTGATGCGCCCGACCGGCTCGATGGATCCGGCCACAGCGAAATTTCCGCCCGGTGCGCATCTGCCCACTCTGCACGATTTCCTTGGGGTTTTCGGCATCCCGTTCTCCAAGGCGGCACCGGCCAACATCACCTTCCTGATCGCGGTTCTGGCCTGTGTCCTTGTCTGGCTGCTGATGTGGCGCACAAGGCTGGGCTATGCGATCCGCGCCTATGGCCACTCCGAGCCGGCAGCCATCTATGCCGGCATTTCGCCGTTCCGGATCATCATGATCGCGATGCTGATCTCGGGCGCATTGGCCGGGCTGATGGCGATCAACAACGTGATGGGCGAGGCCGAGCGGCTGGTGCTGAACTCGGTCGAGGGGGCCGGTTTCATCGGCATCGCCGTGGCGCTGATGGGGCGCAACCACCCGTTCGGCGTGTTCCTGGCGGCGATCCTGTTCGGCGTCCTCTACCAGGGCGGGGCCGAGCTGGCGCTCTGGGCGAACATCCCGCGCGAGCTGATCGTGGTGATCCAGGCGCTGGTGATCCTGTTCACGGGGGCGCTGGACAACATGGTGCGGATGCCGCTTGAAGCCCTGTTCCTGAGCCTGAGGAAACGCAAGAAGCGGAGGAGCGCGTGATGGACCTTGCCACCCTCCTCCAGGTCGCGGATTCCACGGTGCGGCTGTCCACGCCGCTGCTGCTGGCCTGCCTGGCGGGCCTGTTCTCCGAGCGGTCGGGGATCTTCGACATCGGGCTGGAAGGCAAGATGCTGGCCGCGGCCTTCTTTTCGGGCGCGATCGCCGCGGTCACCGGCTCTGTCTGGCTGGGCCTACTGGCCGGGATCGCGGCGTCGATGGTGCTGTCGGCGATCCACGGGCTGGCCTCGATCACCTTCCGGGGCAATCAACTGATCTCGGGCGTGGCGATCAACTTCCTCGCGGCGGGGCTGACCGTGGTCATCGCGCAGAACTGGTTTCACGAGGGCGGGCGGACACCATCGCTGATCGGCGGCGCGCGGTTCGCCCCGATCAAGCTGCCTTTCGCGGACGCGTTGCGCGATGTGCCCGTGCTGGGGCCGGTCTATTACGAGCTGATCTCGGGCCACACCATCCTTGTCTACGTGGCCTTCGCGATGGTGCCTCTGACATGGTGGCTGCTGTTCAGAACGCGCTTCGGCCTGCGGCTTCGCGCGGTGGGCGAGAACCCGGCCGCGCTCGACACCGCCGGGGTGTCGGTCATCGGCACCCGTTATGCCGCGCTGGCAATCTGCGGACTTCTCTGCGGCGTTGCCGGGGCGTATCTGGCGACGGCGCTCCAGGCAGGGTTCGTCAAGGACATGACGGCGGGCCGCGGCTACATTGCGCTGGCCGCGCTGATCTTCGCCAAGTGGCGGCCATGGTATGCGCTCTCGGCCACGCTTCTGTTCGGGCTGCTGCAGGCGGTGGCGCTGCGGTATCAGAACATCGACATCGGCGGTGTCGTGCTCCCGGTACAGGTGATGGACGCCGCGCCCTACATCCTGACCGTGGTGATCCTGGCCGGCTTCGTCGGCCGGGCGATTCCGCCGCGCGCGGGCGGAGAGCCTTATGTGAAGGAACGGTGAATTGTCGGGGGCGGCCCGCCGCCGCGCCTTGCCAGCAAGGGGATATTGGGACTAGGGAACGTCCATGCAAGTCTACCTTCCCATCGCCGAAGTCTCGGTCAACCTGTTCCTGCTTCTGGGGCTGGGCGGTGTGGTCGGGCTCTTGTCGGGGATGTTCGGGGTCGGCGGCGGCTTCCTGATCACGCCGCTTCTGTTCTTCATTGGCATACCGCCGCCCGTGGCCGTCGCCACCGGTGCGAACCAGATCGTCGCCTCCTCTGTCTCGGCGGTGCTGGCGCATCTGCGCCGCCGGACGGTGGACATCCGAATGGGCACGGTAATGCTGATCGGAGGGCTGATCGGCTCGGCGCTGGGCATCTGGCTGTTCAACCTGCTGACGCGGCTGGGCCAGATCGACCTGATGGTGAAAATTTGCTACGTCGTGTTCCTGGGCATCGTCGGCATCCTTATGTTTGTCGAGAGCCTGCGCGCGCTGCGCCGCTCCCACGAACAGGGCAAGCCCGCCAAGCGCCGCCACCGGAACTGGGTGCATGCCCTGCCGCTGAAGATCAAGTTCCGCACCTCGGGGCTTTACATCTCGGTCCTGCCGCCGCTGGTGGTCGGGGCCTCGGTCGGCGTGCTGGCGGCGATCATGGGCGTGGGCGGCGGGTTCATCATGGTGCCCGCGATGATCTATATTCTGAACATGCCGACCAAGGTGGTGGTCGGCACCTCATTGTTCCAGATCATTTTCGTCACCGCCTTCACCACGCTGATGCATGCCGTCACCAACTACACCGAGGACATGGCGCTGGCGGTGCTTCTGCTGGTCGGCGGCGTGAT
>JBAVQZ010000121.1:0-2046 GCA_049694515.1 Paracoccaceae bacterium
GCAAGCTGCGCCCCCTACTCGCGCCAGATCATCGAAACGGCCCAGGCGGCGTCCGAGCGCAATATCGATGTCATCGCGATAACGGACAAGGCGGATTCGCCTCTCATCGAGGTGTCTCGTGCGACAATACTTGTCGGTCACAAGACGAGTTTCATATCAAACTCTCTCACGACATTCATTGTTGCCGCCGAATGCCTGATCAATGCCTGTGCCGGGGCAATGCCGGATGCTGCGAAATCCGCCCTAGCCGAGCGCGACAGGATGATCAAGAGACTGAACATCGAATGCTAGTGTTCTGCACCTGACATAAGATACCATGGAAGCAGAGTATCGGACACGGGTAAAGCATCCCTGAACGAAACTGTCAGATGACGGCTAGGAGCCCAAACTGACCTCGGCGCGCCACGTCGAGTTCGCGCGTGCAGCGAGACGCGCCTCGTCGCGAACGGCCTTTGGCGGTCATTTAGGACGAGGTCCACGAAGGTCTGCTTCAGAGGCGTGGCGGTCCGCAAGGGGTTGTGCGCTGACATCGAGCAGAACCCGAAGACTGCGCCTTCATCCGTCGTGGCACGACGCCAGCCGGATCATTGCATCGCGGGCGGCAACGAAGTAGTGGAGATCCCCGTGCAGCAAGGCAAGCAGCATGCTGCCCTCCATCAGAAGGACCGTCTCGGTCGCGAGGCGCGTAGGTGACGGCGCGCCGAGTCTTCTGAACTCGCCCGCCAGCCAGCGTTCCACCGTCTCCTTGTGTTCCCGTGCCACGCGTCTGGCCGGGTGCCCGGGCATGTCCGCCAGTTCGAGGCTGATCCGGCTGAAGCCCGAACCCAACCATCCCGGTCTCCCGGCCCAGGCGGCCATCCCGTCGAACACCCGCCGGATGAGGTCTGCCGGCCCACCCGACACGCCCGCGTCCCATTCGAGGACCAGACGCAGGGACTGCTCGCGTTGGCTTTCCAGCGCCGCCGCCAGCAGAGCGTCCTTGCTGTCGTAGTGCTGGTAGAGCGTCCGTTTCGTGACCCCCGCGGTCTCGGCGATGTCGTCCATGCTGACCCGCATGAAGCCCTCGCGGTAGAAGCCGCGATAGGCCGCTTCGAGAATCCGGGCGTGGGTGTCGGCAGAGCGCGGCATCTCAAAAGTATACCGCATAGTGAATTCCCCGGACACGTCGCGAGGAGCAAACTGTCCGCATGCTGTTGCGCTCTCTCATAATGGCGCTTTTCGCCGCCACCGCCCTGCCGGCCCCCTGCACCGCCGAGGGCCGGGCTGTTCCGGACCCCTTGGTGGTGGCCATCGCCGCCTGGGTGGCCGACGCGACCGACTTGCCGATGCCCCGAACCCTGCCCGAGATCCGCTTCGCGGCTCCAGAGGACATGGGGCTCTTGATGCGCGCCTCCGCACACTCGCCGACGGGGGACAGCGCGCTGGAGATCGTTGCCTTCTACGACACTCCCGCTCGCGCAATCTATCTCCCCTCCGGCTGGACAGGTGCAACGCCCGGAGAGCTGTCGGTGCTGGTCCACGAGATGGTCCACCACGCGCAGGCGGAGGCCGGCAGGCGCTTCGCCTGTCCGGCCGAACGCGAGCGCCAAGCCTACGACGCGCAGGCACGATGGCTGGCCTTGTTCGGGAGCGACCTTTCGCGAGAGTTCGGTATCGACAGGTTGTTCCTGTTGCTCGCGACGACCTGCGGAATGCCGTAGCACCAACGCGGGTCGAAAGGCAGATTCGTCCGCATAGCGGCCCCTTGAGTATTTGTCCGAGCAAGTGGCGTGCACCAGGGGAATGTTGGGAATGTTTTGTCTGGTGCGGAACGCTAGGGTGAGAAACCGAATTCCTGCGTTCCGCACGAGCCTCCGCCTCAAAGATCGGCGTGGCAGCCCCTTGTGAATCGCGAATGGCGAGTGTGAACGGCAGGCCAGCCCGGATGACTTGCCTCGATCAGGCGGGCGGCCGTTTCGTCAGATCCAGCCGCGCGCGCACGGCATCTGGGCCGACGATCCGCGCGCCCATGTTCTCGACGATCGAGACGGCCCGCTCCACAAGCTG
>JBAVQZ010000122.1:0-16379 GCA_049694515.1 Paracoccaceae bacterium
GACAAGCGGTTGGCGGCGATGCGCTCGGCGCTGGCGTTCTTCGCCCCCTACGCGGTGGTGCTGAGCTTTCCCGCCTGGGATTGCCTGCCCTATGACCGGGTCTCGCCAAACCCCGACGTTTCGGCGGCGCGGATGGCGACGCTCGCGGCGCTGGCTCATGGTATGCCGGGGCCGTTCATTCTGTTGACCACGCTGAACGCGGCCACTCAGCGCGTGCCGGCGCGCCAGGTGCTGCGCGAGGCCGCCTTCAGCGCCCGCGTCGGTCAGCGCATTGATGAAGAGGCGCTTCGCAACTTCTTGACGCGTATGGGTTTCTCGCAATCCCCCACGGTGATGGAGCCGGGCGATTACGCCATTCGCGGCGGCATCATCGACGTGTTCCCGCCGGGCAACAGCGGGCCGGTGCGGCTTGATCTGTTCGGCGACGTCCTGGACGGCGCGCGCCGCTTCGACCCGGTCAGCCAGCGCACCACCGAAAAGCTGGGCGCGGTTGACCTGGCCCCTGTCTCGGAGGTGATCCTGGACGAGTCCGCGATCACCCGGTTCCGGCAGAACTATCGAATCGAGTTTGGCGCTGCCGGCAGCGACGACCCGCTTTACGAAGCGGTTAGCGCCGGCCGGAAGCATCAGGGGCTCGAGCACTGGCTGCCCTTCTTTCACGAGCGGCTGGAGACGCTTTTCGATTATCTGCCCGGCGCGTCGGTCTTTCTGGATGACCAGGTGACTCCGGCGCGGCTGTCCCGCTGGGAGGCGATCGAAGACCAATATGACGCAAGGCTCGAGGCGATGGGCCAGAAGAACCGCCTCGACACGGTCTACAAGCCCTGCGCGCCGGGATTGCTCTATCTCGACGATGCGGCCTGGAAGGACGCCGTCGCGGGGCACCGGGTGTTGCAACTCAACCCGCTGCCGCGGGCCAGCGGCCCCGGCGTGATCGACGTGGGCGGGCGGATCGGGCGCAATTTCGCGCCCGAGCGGCAGCAAGAACATCTGAGCCTGTTCAGCGCGTTGGCCGATCATGTGAATGCGCGCCGCGAGGATGGTCCCGTCGTCATTGCCTCCTATTCCGAGGGCGCGCGGGAGCGGCTGCGCGGCCTGATGGAGGACGAAGGGCTGGCCGACACCGCGCTGGCCGGCGACATCCGCGACGTGGCCCCCGGGCGCGGCGTCTATCTTGCCGTCTGGGCGCTGGAGCACGGGTTCGAGGGGCCGCAGCTGACCGTGGTCTCGGAACAGGACGTGCTGGGCGACCGGTTGATCCGCGGTCCGAAAAAACGCCGGCGGGCCGAGAACTTCCTGACCGAAGCTCAATCGCTTTCACCGGGCGATCTGGTGGTGCATGTCGATCACGGGGTCGGGCGCTATACGGGGCTCGAGACGATCGCGGCGGCGGGCGCGCCGCATGAATGCATCGCGCTGGAATATGCCGGCGGCGACCGGCTGTTCCTGCCGGTGGAGAATATCGAGCTGCTCAGCCGCTATGGGCAGGAAGAGGGGCTGCTCGACAAGTTGGGCGGCGGCGCGTGGCAAGCCCGCAAGGCGAAGCTGAAGGAACGCATTCGGCAGATCGCCGACAAGCTGATTCGGGTGGCCGCCGAACGCGCGCTGCGTCATGCGCCGGTGCTGGAAGCGCCCCACCATATCTGGGAGGAATTCAGCGCCCGCTTTCCCTATGAGGAAACCGACGATCAGCTGCGCGCGATCGAGGATGTGCTGGGCGATCTGGCCTCGGGCAACCCGATGGACCGGCTGATCTGCGGCGACGTGGGCTTCGGCAAGACCGAGGTGGCGATGCGCGCGGCCTTCGTCGCGGCGATGTCGGGCGTGCAGGTGGCGGTGATCGCACCGACCACGCTTCTGGCCCGTCAGCACGCGAAAAGTTTCCGCGACCGCTTTCGCGGCTTCCCGGTGAACGTGCGGCAGTTGTCGCGTTTCGTCGGCCAGAAAGAGGCCAACGCCACCCGCGCGGGAATCGCGGATGGCACGGTCGATATCTGCATTGGCACCCATGCCCTGTTGGCAAAGAACA
This sequence comes from Paracoccaceae bacterium, assembly GCA_049694515.1. GTDB lineage: Bacteria > Pseudomonadota > Alphaproteobacteria > Rhodobacterales > Rhodobacteraceae > JADQCB01. Next base: position 2,030 of record JBAVQZ010000122.1, read on the forward strand.
TAAGGTTCAAGAATCTCGGCCTTCTGATCATCGACGAGGAGCAGCATTTCGGCGTCACCCACAAGGAGCGGCTGAAACAGATGCGCTCGGACGTGCATGTGCTGACGCTGACCGCCACGCCGATCCCGCGCACGCTTCAGATGTCACTGACCGGCGTGCGGGACCTGTCGATCATCGGCACGCCGCCGGTGGATCGCCTGTCGATCCGCACCTATGTCAGCGAGTTCGACGCGGTGACGGTGCGCGAGGCGCTGCTGCGCGAACATTACCGGGGCGGGCAGTCCTTCTTCGTCGTTCCGCGCCTCAGCGATCTGCCCGAGATCGAGGAGTTCCTCCGCGATCAGGTGCCAGAGGTCAGCGTCGTGGTCGCCCACGGCCAGATGGCGGCGGGCGAACTGGACGACCGGATGAACGCCTTTTACGACGGCAAGTATGACGTGCTGCTGGCCACCACGATCGTCGAAAGCGGTCTGGACATCCCCACCGCAAACACCATGATCGTGCATCGCGCCGACATGTTCGGGCTGGCGCAGCTCTACCAGATCCGGGGCCGGGTGGGGCGCGCCAAGACGCGCGCATATGCCTATCTGACCACCAAGCCGCGCATGCCGCTGTCGCCCACCGCGCAGAAGCGTCTGCGTGTTCTGGGCAGCCTGGATGCGCTGGGGGCGGGCTTCACCCTGGCCAGCCAGGACCTCGATATCCGCGGCGCCGGCAACCTGGTGGGCGAGGAGCAGTCGGGCCATGTGCGCGAGGTCGGCTTCGAGCTTTACCAGTCGATGCTGGAGGAGGCGATCGCCAAGATCCGCTCGGGCCAGATGGAAGGGTTGAGCGAGACCGACGAACAATGGGCGCCGCAGATCAACCTCGGCGTGCCGGTCCTGATTCCAGAGGCTTACGTGCCCGATCTGGACGTGCGGCTGGGCCTCTACCGGCGGCTGTCGAACCTTTCGACAAAGGTGGAGCTGGAAGGTTTCGCCGCCGAGCTGATCGACCGGTTCGGCAAGCTGCCGAAAGAGGTGAACACGCTGATGCTGATCGTGCGGATCAAGGCGATGTGCAAACGCGCCGGGATCGCGCGGCTGGATGGCGGGCCGAAAGGCGCGACGATCCAGTTCCACAACGACAAGTTCGCAAGCCCCGAGGGTCTGGTCGAGTTCCTGCAGGACCAGCGCGGCCTGGCGAAGGTCAAGGACAACAAGATCGTCGTGCGCCGCGACTGGAAGAAGGACAGCGACAAGATCAAGGGCGCCTTCGCGATCGCGCGCGACCTGGCCGAAAAGGTCATCGGCGAAGAGAAGAAGCGCACAGCGGCGAAGGCGGGATGAACGGGTCGGGCGCTGCCCGGCGCAGGGGGCCGGGCCGAAGGCCTGTCATACGGCCACCTTATTCCCGCGGCAGCGCGAGGAACATCAGCCAGGCCGCTGTTATCGCAGTGAATATCCCCGCCGCCAGCGGCAGCGGCGTGCCGTCGAAGGCCAACCCCACGGGGGCCGCGATCACCACCGACAGCACGGTCGCGACCGCCCCGATGATCGATGCGGCGACGCCGGCGATGTGGCCCAGCGGTTCCATCGCCAGGGCATTCAGGTTGCCGATGGTCAGGCCCAGCATCGCGAAGACCGAAATCGTCCAGAGCAGATGCACCGGAAAGCGCGCGGCCTCTGGCAGCAGGTCGAAGCCGTAGCAGACCAACATCACCCCCGAGGCCACGACCTGGAAGCTGACGGTGTTGCGGATCAGGAAGCGCATCCCCAGCCGCATCACCAGCCGCGCGTTGACGAAGCTCGCCGCGCCCGCCAGCAGGGCGATTCCCCCGAACCAGAAGGGGAAGCTGCCGCCCTTGCCGAAATAGATGTCGAACACCTGCTGGATCGACGAGATCATCATGAACAGCGTGCTCATGATCAGGGTCTGCACCAGGATGGCAATGACCACCGTGCGGCTCGACAACACCTCTCGCCCGGCCTCCAGCAACAGGTTCAGGCGCAGCGGGCGCCGCCGTTCGGGCGGCAGGGTTTCGGGCTGGCGCAGCATGAACCAGCCCACCGAGATGACCGAGAAGACGACGAATGCGGCAAAGATGCCGCGCCAGCCGAAAAGCGCGATGATCCCGGCACCCATCGTCGGCGCCATCGCCGGCAGCAGGGTAAAGACCATCATCACGAAAGAGATGATCTTCGCCATGCCGCGCCCGGCGTAAAGGTCGCGCACCACCGCCAGCGCCACGACGCGCGGCCCCGACGCGCCAAGTCCCTGAAGGACGCGCGCAGCCAGCACCAGTTCAAGCGACCCCGCGGCCCAGGCCAGTGTCGCCCCGGTGATGTACAGCGCCGCGCCCGCCAGGATGATCGGGCGCCGCCCGAAGGCATCCGACAGCGGGCCGGTGATCAGCGTGCCCGCCCCCATGCCAAGCACGAAGCTGGTGATGATCAGCTGCGCCGCGTTGAGGTCGTCGGGCGTCAGCTCTTGTCCGATCTCGGGCAGGGCGGGCAGCATCGAGTCGATGGAAAAGGCGATCGTGGCAAACATCATCGCGCTCATTGCGATGAACTCGACCTGGCCGAGGCGTTTCACGGGGGCGTTCATTGGCTGTTACTCGGTCCTCGGGGCAGGGCAGCAGGGCCCGCGCGTCATTGCAGCGGCGCGTCGTCGGGCTTCTGCGCCGTCAACTCGTCGATCACCTGTTCCCAGACCTGCGGTTCCTGCGCGCCGACAAGCACATGGGTGTTGGCCAGCACGAAAGTCGGCACGCCGGTCACGCCGCGCTGGCGCGCATGGGCATCCCGGGCGCGGATCATCTCGGCATCGGCGTCCCCCTCCAGCAGGCGGCGGACAACGGGGCCGTCCATCTCGGCCCGCTCGGCGACCTCCACCAGCACGTCGGTCGCGCCGATGTCGCGGCCCTGGACGAAATACGCCTCGAACAGGAAGGACACGACCGGGGTCTGCCGCCCCTCGATCCCCGACCAGTGGATCAGGCGGTGCGCGTTCAGCGTGTTGGGCGTGCGTCCGATGGCGGCGAAGTCGATCTTCAGTCCGGCCTGCTCGGCGCGCTCCACGATCGGGGCATAGGCCTTCAACGCGCCGTCCTTTCCGCCGAACTTGGCCTCCAGATAGGTATGGCGGTCCATGCCCTCGGGCGGCATGTCGGGGTTGAGCTGGAACGGATGCCACTCGATCGTGAAGGGGTGATCGGGATGTCGGCCAAGCACCTGATCCAGATAGGTTTTACCGATATAGCACCAAGGACAGATCGGATCCGACAATATATCAAGCTTGATCATGGTCTGCCTCCCAGCCCTGGCGCAGGGCCTTTCGGTTGAGCTTGCCGTTGCCGCCCTTCGGCAGCGCCTCCATGTGGATGAATATCCGCGGCTGCTTGTAACGGGCCAGCCGCTCGGCGGCGAAGGTTTTCAGCGCGTCCTCGTCGGTTGGCGTGCCGGCGTAGAAGGCGGCGATCACGGTGGTGTCGGCCTTGACCCGAACCTCGGTCGCGGCGACCTCATGAATGTCGGGATGCTCAATCAGCGCGGCCTCGACCTCGACCGGCGAGACGCGGAAGCCGCCCGCGTTCATCATGTCGTCGGCGCGGCCCAGATAGGTGATCGCGCCGTCCTCGGCCATTTCGACCATGTCGCCGGTCAGGAACCATTCGCCGTGAAACCGTGCCTTTGTTTCCGTCTCATCCTTCCAATAGCCCAGCATCAGCCCCGGATCGCGGTTCGACACCGCCAGTTGCCCCGGCGTGCCGCGTTCCACCGGCGCGTAATCCTTGCCCAGCACGGCGATGCGGCGGCCCGGCTGCGGATAGCCCGAGGCCGGCGGCGGCGCAGGATGTGCCGGGCTGCCCGAGATGAAGGTTGAGCATTCGGACATGCCGAGCGCCTCGTAAACCGCTGTGCCTGTGGCTTTTTGCCAAGCCAACCGCGTCGCATCCGGCAGCTTTTCGCCCGCCGACAGGCCGTGGCGCAGCTTGGGCATGACGACGCTGAATTCCTGCTTCAACATCTGCCGGTAAACACCCGGCGCAGCTGCGAAAATCGTGGCGTCATGGCGTTTCAACAGCAGCGGCAGGGCCTGCGGCGCAACGCCCTCGCCGGGGATCAGCGCGGTGGCCCCGGCGGCCCAGGGGTCCAGCAGGCCGGTGCCCAGCGTGTAGGTCCAGTTGAACGCGCCCGCGTGCAGCAGGCGGTCGGACTCTCCCAGCCCGTACCAGCCGTCCCACATCATCCGCCGCGCCCAGACCGCCCGATGGGCATGCAGCACACCGCGCGGGTTGCCGCCGCTGCCCGAGGTATAAATCATGTAGGCCGGCCGCTCCGGGTCGCCCATCGCGTAATCGCCGGGGGCGTGATCGAACAGCGCCTCAAGTCCGGCGCTGTCGATCACCGGCGCGCCGCAGTCCGGGCGGGCCACGCCGGGCCCCGCGATGACCAGCGCGGACCCGATCTCGGTGGCGAGCTTGGTGATCTCGGCCGCGGTGAGTTGCGCCGAGGTGGGTACCGGCATCAGCCCGGCGGCGATCGCGCCCAGATAGGCGATGGGAAAATCCACCGTGTTGCCCAAACGCAGAAGCACCGGCGCACCATCGGGCAGGCCCATCGCAGACAGCCCGCCCGCCACACCGCGCACTGCGCGCTCCAGCCGCGCAAAGCTCCAGCGTTCGGCGCGCTCCGGCGTGACGACGGCCAGCGCGATCTTGTCGGGCAGATCGGCCGCGCGGCGCAGCACATAGGCGGCCAGGTTGAAGGGGGCGGGGCAGGGCGCGGGCGCCTGATCGTCGAAAAGCGATTGCATGGCATTCTGCTATCCCCGCGCCCTGACAGTTGCAAGGCCCGGGTCGGCGGGCTAAATGCAAACGTCATGAGCGATCAGGAACAGCCCAGCATCATCCGCCTTGCCCGTGCTTCGGGCGAACCGGCCAAGGTGGAGCCGCTGGATCTCGGCCGCCGCGTGCGCGAGTTGCGGACGGCGAAAGGCTGGACGCTTGAACAGGCCGCGACCCATGCCGGTCTGGCGCGCTCCACCCTGTCCAAGATCGAAAACGGACAGATGTCGCCAACCTACGAGGCGCTGAAGAAGCTGGCCGGGGGGCTTGCGATCTCGGTGCCCCAATTGTTCACCCCGCCGCGCAAGGGGCAGGTGAACGGGCGCATGGCCCTGACAAGGGCCGGCGAGGGTGGGGCGCACGCAACGACGACCTACGAGCATGAGCTGCTGGCCGGGGCGCTGACCCGCAAGCAGATGCTGCCCTACCGCGCGCGGATCCGGGCGCGCAGCTTCGACGAGTTCGACGGCTGGGTGCGCCATGACGGCGAGGAATTCCTGTACGTGCTGACGGGTGTGATCATGCTCTACACCGAGTTCTACGAGCCGGTGGAAATGCGGCGCGGCGACAGCGCCTATTACGATGCCGCGATGGGGCACAACGTGATTTCGGTCAGCCAGGACGACGCGACGATCCTCTGGGTCACGTCGCTGGGCTGACCGCGCGATCCCGTCCTGCAAGGCCGGGACGTTCAGTTTCCGGTGATCTCGACCTTGCCCACCAGACGCGCACCCTTTTCAGAGCTCATGGTCTTGGCGGTCACGTCGGCCTTCACCTCGGCGCTGCCGAGAAGGGCCAGTTCGTCGCAGCGGATCTGCCCGGCCTGCTTGCCCTCGATCTTGACGGTTTCGGCGGACACGGCGCCCTGCACCTGGCCGCTGGGCAGCACCCCGACCGATTGCGCGGTGATGTCGCCTGTGACGCGCCCCTTCACATCGACATTGCCCTCTTTCGAGACAATGTTGCCATCCACCACGAGGTCTTCTTCGATAACCGAGTTCGACATTCCGTCTCCTGCTCCTTTATGTCGCCGGACAGGTGTTAGCCCGCCGCGGGCGGTGGCGCTACCTTGGCGGTTTCGGGCCGGCGGGTCCTTGCCGAGAGCCGCCCCGGAATGGTCACAGGTCGGCGCACCGGGCGCAACCGATATGCGCAAGGCCGTCGACGGCAACGCGGGGGCGCTGATTGTCGTGCGGCACTTACATCGCGTTGCGAACCGCCCGCGAACTCGACGAAAGGTCCTGCCCCATGCCTTCGACCGTGCTGCAGGCGGTCAGCGCCAGAAGGGATGCGATGATGAAGATTCTTGCCATTCAGTCCTCCGCGTACCACCAGATGTCCGGCTGGAACCCAATCCAGTCGCCATACATCGGGATCGTATCTGGATAATGCAGCGCGTTGACATGGGCAATACGCGAGATCTTGGAAAACCAGATCGGGATCACGTATCGCCCGGCCGTCAGCACACGGTCCAGCGCCTTGGTCGCGGCGACGAAATCCTCCTGGCTGCGAGCGTTCAGGATCGCGTCGATCATCGCTTCGGCGGCGGGCGAATCCATGCCCATCCAGTTGCCGGTGCCCGGCTCGGTCACGCCGCGCGATCCCCAATAGAGATACTGCTCGTTGCCGGGGCTCAGCGACATGCCGCGCCGGTAGAAGGTCATGTCGAAATCATAGCGGTTGGTGCGTTCGGTGAACTGCGCGCTGTCCACGCTGGTGACATGGGGCTGGATGCCCAGCCGTTTCAGCCCCTCGACATAAATGTCGATGATCTGCCGGGTCTCCGTGGCGCCCTGATTGAGCAGGATGTCGAAGGTGAAGGGTTTGCCGCCGGCCGATTTCAGAACGCCGTCGTCGCCGACATGCCAGCCCGCCTCCTTCAGCAGCGACAGCGCCTGTCGCAGGTTCTTGCGGTTGGCCGCGCGCCCGTTCGAGACGGGCAGGGAATAGCCCTCCAGCGCGCCGGGCGGCAGATCGCCGGCGAAGGGCTCCAGCAGCGCGCGGACCTTGCCCTCGGCGGGGCCGTGCGACATCGCCAGAACCGAGTTCGAGAAATACGAGGTGATGCGCGGTTCGGTGCCGCCGTTCAGCGTCTGGTTGATGAACTCGAAATTGAAGGCGTCGATCATCGCCTCGCGCACGCGCCAGTCCCTGAAGATGTCGCGCCGCGTGTTCATCACGAAACCGGCGATGCCCGAAGGGCGCTGGTGCGGGATCTCGGACTTCACGATGTCGCCGTCGCGCACGGCGGGGAAGTCATAGGCGGTCTTCCATTTCGCGGCGTTGAATTCGCGGTAGGTGTCGATCTCGCCGCCGCGGAACGCCTCGAACACGACGTCCCCGTCGCCGAAGAATTCATAACGGATCTCGTCGAAATTGTCCTGACCCCGCTTCAGCGGCAGGTCGCGGCCCCAGTAGTCCGGGTTGCGCTTGAGCGAGACGAACCTGCCCGCCTCGAAATCCTCGATCACGTAAGGGGCCGATCCGATCGGCACGACGTCCAGGCCGCTTTCGGCGAAATCATGCCCCTGCCACTGGGCCTTCTCAAGGATCGGGCGGAGGCCAAGGATCAGTGGCAGTTCCCGGTCCTCGGTGTTGAAGGTGAAGCGCACGCTGCGCGGGCCGGTCTTTTCGGCCTTGGCGACCTTGGCCCAGGCGGTGTGATATCGCGGGTCGCCTTCTGTGCCGAGGGTCTCGAACGACCAGAGCACATCCTCCACCGTCACCGGGTTGCCGTCCGAGAATTCCGCTTCGGGGCGGAGGGTGAATTCCACCCATTCGCGGTTCGGTCCCGTCTCGACCGATTCGGCCAGCAGACCGTAAAGCGTGAAGGGTTCATCCCAGGATCGCCCCATCAGCGTCTCGAAGACGCGGGCGCGAATACCCCACGGCGCGCTCCCCTTCAGGATGAAAGGGTTGAGGCTATCGAAACCGCCCGACTCGCCGAAAACGATGCGCCCGCCCTTGGGGGCGTCGGGGTTCACATAAGGCAGAGACACAAAATCCGGTGGCAGGGCCGGTTCACCATACATAGCTATGCCATGCGTGGGCTCCGCACCGGCGACACCACCCCCGAGAATAAGCCCGAGCGCGATACCCATCACGCGACGGCGTGCGAAATAAACTGGTCTCATTTTTGAAACAATCCTCGATGCCCCTTTTATAGTTGTGTATGAGCGTAAGGCCGCTTTGTAACCTTTTCAAACTTTTAGCTTGGAGGACGGCGGCAGATTGCGTATAAAGGGGGCACTGCTCGATAGGTTTCTTGCCTGTATGAAACCTGCCTCAATAACTTAACGCCCGCCTTGTGCGGGCGTTTTTTTTGTTCCTGCTCTCCCGGTATTCCTGTCGTGATGGAACATGCGCGCGTTCGCGGACTTGACCCCTGCGCGCGGGATTGCCCCTCGCCATTTGCCGGGGCATGACGCATATTTCGCACATGCAGCAAAGACCGCTGCGAACAGGTTCAAGGACAGGAGGCACCGCAATGTCATTCAAGGGCAAAACCGCCGTCATCACCGGCTCCAACTCGGGGATCGGGCTGGGCATCGCCCACAACCTGGCCTCGGCGGGGGCCGATGTGGTGCTGAACTCATTCACCGACCGGGACGAGGATCACAAGCTGGCCGAGGATCTGGGCAAGAAGCACGGCGTCAATGCCCGCTACATCAAGGCGGACATGACCAAGGGCGACGAATGCCGGATGCTGATCGAAAAGGCGGGAAAATGCGACATCCTGGTCAACAATGCCGGGATCCAGCACGTCGCCCCGATCGAGGATTTTCCCACCGAGAAATGGGATGCGATCATTGCCATATGCCTGACCTCGGCGTTCCATACCACCGCAGTCGCGATTGAGGGAATGCGCGGGTCCGGCTGGGGCCGGATCATCAACATCGCCTCGGCCCACGGGCTGCGCGCGCACGCGTTCAAATCCGCCTATTGCGCGGCCAAGCACGGCATCGTCGGGCTGACCAAGACCGTGGCGATGGAGACAGCGGAAGAGCCGATCACCTGCAACGCGATCTGCCCCGGCTACGTGATGACGCCGCTGGTGGAGAAGCAGGTGCAGGACTGGATGGCGCAGAAGAACCTGGACCGCGAGACCGTCGTGCGCGACATCATCCTCGACCGTCAGCCGTCGAAGCAGTTCGCGACGATCGAGCAGATCGCAGGGACCGCTGCCTTCATCTGCTCGGATTCGGCCGATCAGATCACCGGCACGACCTTCAGCGTGGACGGCGGCTGGACCGCCAGCTGATGACGCGCAAGCGGATCAACCTTGCGCTTCAGGGCGGGGGCGCGCATGGGGCCTTCACCTGGGGCGTACTGGACCGGATCCTCGACGACGACGAAATCGAGATCGCGGGAATCTCCGGCACCTCGGCCGGCGCGCTGAACGGGGCAGCCCTGAAAGCGGGGCTCGCCAAGGGCGGCCGGCAGGGCGCGCGCGACAATCTGGACTGGCTGTGGGACCGGGTCGGCGCGGTGGGCGACATGCGCCTGACCCACTGGATGAACGAGTTCGGACCCACTCCGGCGATGATCTCGCGCGCGATGGAATATTCGCTTTCGGCGGCGATTGCCGATTCGGCAACGCACATGATGAGCCCGTATTTCTATGGGCCGTTCTACCGCAACCCGCTGACCGCCATCGTCGAACAGCTGGATTATGACATGGTGCGCGCGGGCGAGGGGCCGCGATTCTACGTATCGGCGACGAATGTCCGGACCGGCAAGGTGCGGGTTTTTACCGCCCAAGAGATCACGACCGATTCGATCCTCGCCTCGGCCTGCCTGCCCACCAACTTCAAGGCGGTGGAGATCGACGATCCGAAAACCGGCCGGACCGAGGCATATTGGGATGGCGGCTATTCCGGCAATCCGGCTTTGTTCCCGCTCTACGATCCGACGCTGCCCGATGACATCGTGATCGTGAACATCAACCCGCTGGTGCGCGAGAAGGTGCCCTTCACCCCGCAGGAAATCGAGAATCGCATCAACGAGGTCAGCTTCAACTCGGCGCTGCTTCACGATCTCCGCTCCATCAACTTCGTCAAGCGGCTGATCGCCGAAGGGCGGATAGCGCGCGGAGAGATGAAGGACGTGCTGGTTCACATGATTTCCGATGACGTGCTGATGCAGCAGCTCAACGTCGTTACGAAAACGGTGCCGAATCCGTTCCTGCTGCAGGATCTCAAACAGGCCGGGCGCGCTGCCGCCGACCGGTTTCTGGCCGATCACAAACCGGCGCTGAACCGGGCGGCGACGGTCGATCTGGCCGCGATGTTCAACTGAGCTCAGGTGGGTGCGGGTGCGGATCCAGCGCTGCTGCCGCCGGAAAGTGCAAGGATGATCAGGATGATCGCGAGAATCGGCACGATCATGCCCTGCGCGGAACTTGCGGTGTCCTCGACGATCATGTCCTGGCTCATCTGCGGCTCGCCCGAGGTCTGCGCGATTGCCGGACCCGCGAGCCCCAGGCAAAGCACTGGAACGAGTATCTTCTTCATGGCTGTCCCCTCTCTCCCTTCGTAGGGATGTCGCTCTTCCGAGCGCAGGGGAATATTACCGTAAACCGCCCGCTCCGCACAGCCGCCTCGATTCGAACCGTGCGAAGCATGTTGTGAAGAAACCCCTCGGGAGAACCCGGCTCAGCCGGGGATCGGTTGCACGATCACTTCACCTCCGCCGCTGGTCCCGCTGGCGCCCGACAGTGCGAGAATAATAAGAATGATCGCGAGAATCGGCACGATCATGCCCTGTGCGGAACTTGCGGTGTCCTCGACGATCATGTCCTGGCTCATCTGCGGCTCGCCCGAGGTCTGCGCGACCGCCGGAGCCGCGAGGCCCAGACAAAGCACCGGAACGAGTATCTTTTTCATGGCTGTCCCCTCTCTCCCTTCGTTGATCCACCTCCTTCCTAACGGGGAGAATTGTCTCTTTCCCCGTTCGTTTGGACGGTGACGCGCGGAATCTGGGGCAACCCGCCTGTGAGACAGCCAGCCGATTGTCGGCCCGTGCGCCTCAGCTGTTGACGATCTTGGGTGGCACCGCCTTCGGCGGCGCGCCGGGCGTCTTGCCGTTGGGATAGACCAGCCCGGCCGAGATCACCAGCTTGGCGGCGTCCTCGACGCTCATGTCCAGGATGATCAGATCTTCGCGCGGCACGAACAGCAGAAAACCCGAAGTCGGATTCGGCGTGGTGGGCAGGAACACACTGGTAAGCGGCGAGTCGCGCGGGATGCGACGGTCCACCTCGCCCTTGGTGGAGGTCGAGATAAAGCCTATCGCCCAGATCCCGTGACGCGGGTATTCGACAAGGCAAGCCTTGTCGAACGAGGTTTCCGCCTGCGCGAAAACCGTTTCGGCGATCTGCTTGAGCCCGTTATAGACCGAGCGGACGACGGGCATCCGGTCCACCAGCCCCTCGCCCCAGGCCAGAAGCGAACGCCCGATCAGCCCCTTGGCGACCCAGCCGACGACCAGCGTGAAGATCAGGAAGAAGATCACGCCGACGCCGCGAATGTCGATTCCGATGATGTTCTGCGGATGATACTTCATCGGAACGAACGGCATCACGAAACCGTCCACCCAGCCGATCACGGTCCAAACCAGCCAGACGGTCAGGCCGATTGGCGCGATCACCACCAGCCCTGTCAGAAACGAGCCGCGAATACCGCCGAGCGGCGCGCGGCGGCGGCGGGTATGATCGGGCGGCGGCGGGGTCACGTCTGGTTCGGACATTGCGGGAAGCTCCGGTTAGTCACCGCAATCTAGGCGCTTGGCAGGCGCTCTACAACAAGGGGCTGCTGATGGGCGAGGCGTCAGCTTCGCGCACTGCCGATTTCGCGGGCAATCGAGGCGCCGAGGCGTGCATTGTTCAGCACCAGCGCGATATTGGCCTTCAACGAAACGCCGTCTGTCAGCTCGAAGATGCGTGCCAGCAGAAACGGCGTGACCTCCTTTGCCGTGATTCCGCCGGCGTCGCGCAGGGCCGTTTCGATGATTGGCCCGATGACTGCGCGCGGAATCTCGTCCGGTTCCGGAATCGGATTCGCCACCAGCTGACCGCCGTCCAGGCCCAACTGCGCGCGCATCAGATGCGCTGCGGCGACCTCGCGCGGCGCATCCATCCGCAGGGGGGCCGGCAGGCCGGCGCTGCGCGACCAGAAGGCGGGGAAGTCGTCGGTCCCGAACCCGATAACCGGCACGCCGAACGTTTCCAGCACCTCCAGCGTCTTCGGCAGGTCGAGGATCGCCTTGGCGCCCGCCGCCACGACCGTGACCGGGGTGCGGGCAAGCTCGTGCAGGTCGGCGGAGATGTCGAAACTGTCCTGTGCGCCGCGGTGGACGCCGCCGATCCCGCCCGTGGCGAACACGTTGATCCCGGCCAGGTTGGCGCAGATCATCGTGGCCGCGACCGTGGTCGCGCCGGTCCAGCCGCTGGCCAGGCAGGCGGCGATGTCGGCACGGCTGATCTTTCTGACATCCTCTGCCCGCGCCAGCGCCTCAAGTTCGGCAGCGTTCAACCCGATGCGGATCGTGCCCCCCATCAACGCGATGGTGGCGGGGACAGCGCCGGCCTCCCGTACCGCCTGCTCCACGGCCCGGGCGGTTTCCAGATTCCGTGGCCAGGGCATCCCGTGGGTGATGATGGTGCTTTCCAGCGCAACGATCGGGCGGCCTGCGGCGCGGGCCTCGCCAACCTCGGCCGAGAAGGTCAGGGGAGCGGTCATTGCGGGGTCTTTCCGGTGATATGCTGGGCGGCGGCGCGCAGCGCGGCCTCGAGGGAGTTGTCGGCGGACGCGCCGCCAAGCTCGGCGGCAATATGACCTGCCATCAGCGTGTCGCCCGCGCCTGTCACGCGGGTCACCATCACTTGCGGCGGGCAGCGGCGGACGAGGCCCGCAGCGTTGGCCATCGCCATTTCGGCGCCGCCATCGGTTACAAGCGCCCGATACGCACCGCGTTCGACCAGCGTTTCCGCCGCGTCGGCGGCGTTGTCGAAGCGGGCCATGCAGATCAGCCCGGCTTCCTCGCGGTTCAGGTAGAACGTCGCGCCCGGATGATCCAGAAGCGGCAGCAGCCGCGCGGCCTTGCCGGGCGAGGCGGGCGCGACGCGCAAGTCCGCGGAGGCGAAAAGCGGGCTTTGCGCGATCTCCTGCAACAACGCCTCGGTCAGGTTGCCGTCCAGCGCGATCGCGCCGGGGTAGGGGGCCGAGGCGCTGCCCAGCCGCCCGTCCTCCAGCGGGCGCAGGATTTGCGCCCCGGCGGCCTCCAGCGAATGGGCGTCGGCAATCGCCGCGATCAGGCCGTTGGCCCCCTCGACGGCCATGTAGCGGTCGGTCGGCAGATCGGGCGAACGATAGACATGGGTGGTCAGAACACCCGACCGGGTGCAGGCTGCGATCAGTGCCTCTCCCTCCTCGTCCTGGCCGATGGCGCTGAGCAGCGCCGGGTTCAGACCGAAGCGGCGCAGCGTCATCGCGATGTTCAGCGCCACGCCGCCGGGAAGGCGCGCGATGCGGCCCGGCAGGTCGGCGCCCAGCGTCATCGGGTTTGACGCGCGTCCGATCACGTCCCACAGGGCCGAGCCGATGCACAGGATGTCGGGCGCGCTGGTCATGCCATGGTTCTGACCGCGCGGCGCGCGGCTTGCAAGACCGCCGCGACGAGTTGATTGCGAATTCCGGCCCGGAGCGGGGAAGGGGGCTTGCAAAGCCCGGCAAACGGGTCTATCTGCGCGCCTACTTCACAGGCGGGGCTTGGGCCGTGCGGGGGAGACATCCCCGAACGGTCCGCCGGTTGGGCAGCAGCCCTTATCGCCCCGCTCAGGCGCAAACCGGAAAGGAAATGGACATGGCGCTTCCCGATTTTTCGATGCGTCAGCTTCTTGAAGCTGGCGTTCACTATGGCCACCAGACGCAACGCTGGAACCCCCGCATGGGGCCGTTCATCTATGGCGAGCGCAACGGCATTCACATCGTCGACCTGACGCAGACCGTTCCGATGCTGGACGCGGCGCTCAACGTGGTGCGCGAAACCGTCGCCAAGGGTGGCCGCATCCTGTTCGTCGGCACCAAGAGACAGGCGTCGCGCCCGATCGCCGAAGCCGCCGAGCGCTGCGCGCAATATTACATGAATCACCGCTGGCTGGGCGGCACGCTGACCAACTGGAAGACCGTCAGCCAGTCGATCAACCGGCTGAAGGCGATCGACGAGCAGATGGAGGCCGGCGCCGAAGGCCTGACCAAGAAAGAGCGTCTGGGCATGGAGCGCGAGCAGACCAAACTGCAAGCCTCGCTCGGCGGTATCCGCGAAATGGGCGGCGTTCCCGATCTTCTTTTCGTCATCGACGTCAAGAAAGAGGATCTGGCGATCTCGGAAGCCAAGAAGCTGGGCATCCCGGTCGTGGCGGTGGTCGACACCAACTGTTCGCCCGACGGCGTGGAATACATCATTCCGGGTAATGACGACGCCGCGCGCGCCATCGCGCTTTACTGCGATCTGGTCAGC
>JBAVQZ010000123.1:0-5360 GCA_049694515.1 Paracoccaceae bacterium
GGCCCAGCCCAGCCAGGACCGCATCGCCGGTCCGCAGGCCGAGTTCGGCATCTACAAGCCGATGGACCTGTCGAAGATCGACGCGAGCCAGTTCATCCCCTCGATGCTGGCGGCCACCAAGGCCAACACCACGGTGGACGGCGAGGTCTATGGCGTTCCGCATGTGTGGGGCACCAGCGGGCTGGTGGTGGACACGGCGAAGGCTCCCGGCATCAAGGATTACCTCGATCTCTGCGACGACGCCTATGCGGGCAATGTCTCTTACCGGCTCAAGCGCCCGACGCTGATCGGCTTCGCCTTCGCGATGGGCATGGACCCGTTCGCCGCCTATGGCGACGAGGCCGCCTATACCGACATCATGAACAAGGTCGAGGCCAAGCTGATCGACTGCAAGCCCAACGTGAAAGCCTATTGGGAAGGCGGCGACCAGCTGATGGGGCTCATGCGTTCGGGCGAAATCGTCGCCGCGATGGCCTGGGACACCGGCGGCTGGAAGCTGAACGAAGACAACCCGGACATCAAGTTCATCGCGCCCACCTCCGGCGCGCTGGGCTGGATCGACACCTTCGTCCTGCCCGCCAAGGGGCGCAACGACCAGGCCGCCTATGACTGGATCAACTTCGTCATGCGCCCCGAGATCGCCGCGATGATCACCGACTCGGCGGGCAATTTCACCGCATCCAAAGGCGCGGATGAGTACGTCTCGGACGCGCTGAAGGCCAAGTACCAGGAAAGCTTCCCGCCCGAGGCGGTGGACAACATCAAGTGGTATCCGCCGGTCCCCGCGGGCCTCGAGGCTATCGAAGGCGGCATCCTGGACCGCGTGAAGGCGGCCAACTGATCCCCCGACAGTAGTGGGGCGGCGCCCGGCCGGACCGGGCGCCGCCCCTCTTTTTCGTAATAGCGGACGGTCCATGCCCCCCGATCTTGAATGCCTTTCGCTTACCCGCCGGTTCGACGACACGATCGCGGTGGATGAGGTTTCCTTCGCCGTGCCGCGCGGCTCCTTTTTCTCCATCCTGGGGCCATCGGGCTGCGGAAAGACCACGATCATGCGGATGATCGCGGGCTTCCTGCAGCCCAGCAGCGGCGACATCCTGATCCGGGGGAAATCGGTGCTGGACGTGCCGCCCAACAAGCGCCCGGTGAACATGGTGTTCCAGCACCTCGCGCTGTTCCCGATGATGAATATCGAGGACAACATCGGATACGGTCTGCGCCGCGCCGGGCTGCCGCGAGCCGAGATCGCCGCGAAGGTCGCCGCTGCGCTGGAGCGGATCGGCCTGCCGGGCATCGGCAAGCGCAAGGTGCAGGAACTGTCCGGCGGGCAGAAGCAGCGCGTCGCGATCGCCCGCTGCATGGTGCTGGAGCCCGACGTCCTGCTGCTGGACGAGCCGCTGGGCGCGCTGGACCTGAAGCTGCGCGAGCACATGAAGATCGAACTCAAGGCGCTTCAGGCGGCCTTCGACACGACCTTCGTCTATATCACCCACGATCAATCCGAGGCACTGGTGATGTCCGACCAGATAGCGGTGATGAATGCCGGCCGGTTCGAACAGATCGGCACGGGGCGGGAACTCTACTACCGTCCCGAAACCCCTTTCGTCGCCGGTTTCGTGGGCGAGTCGAACCGCTGGCGCGGCAAGGTAGAACGCATCGAGGGCGCGGCGCTGGAACTGCGCACTGAAAGCGGGATGCTGATGCGCGGCGCCACGCATGGCCGGGTGCTTGCCGTTGGGGCGGCGGCCGAAATCTTCGTCCGGCCCGAAGCGATCCGGGTGGCCCATGACGCGGCCGATCTGGCGCATTTCGACAACCGCATCTCGGGGCACGTGGCGAGCCTGCTGTTCAACGGCGCGGCGAGCCGCATCCTGGTCGAGGACGCCGCGGGCGAACAGATCGAGGTAACGCTGCCGCAATCCGGCGAGTACGAGTCGCTCGTAAAGGGCGCGCCGGTCCATATCGGCTGGTCCGCCGACCAGGGCAACGCCTTCGCCTTGGGGGCGGACTGAGATGCGCGCGTCCACCCGTCTGGGGTTGATCCTGCTCCTGGCGCCGATCCTGCTGTGGCTGTCGCTGCTGATCGTCATTCCGCATATCGACATGCTGCTGGTCTCGCTGCGGGAGCGCGTTGGGGTGGGCAAGTACCAGACCAGCTTCGCCAATTACCGCACTTTTCTGGAAGAGCCGCTCTACCTCTGGACCTTCCTGCGCACCGCGGTGATGTCGGTGCTGGCCACCGCGATCACGCTGCTGATCGCTTTTCCCGTCTCGTACTACATTGCGAAGATGGTCCGGGGGCGGGTGCAATCGGCACTGTTCCTGCTGTGCCTCGTGCCGTTCTGGGTGTCCGAACTGGTGCGGACCTTCGGCTGGATCATCCTGCTGCGCGAGACGGGCCTGTTCTCCAGCCTGCTGCAATGGCTGGGCCTCGCCGACGGCCCGGTCGAGATGCTGTACAACGACGCCGCAATAATGGTAGGGCTGGTCTACACCTCGATGTTGTTCATGGTGGTCCCGCTGGTCACCACGCTGGAAAGCCTGCCCGACGAGGTGATCGAGGCGGGCTATGACCTGGGCGGCAGCGGCCCCAGCATCCTGCGCGAGATCGTGATCCCCCACGCCACGCCGGGGATCGTGTCGGGCAGCATCGTCGTCTTCATGCTGAGCCTCGGCAACTACCTGACCCCCACCATGCTGGGCGGCAAGGACAGCCTGTGGTTCACCGAGCTGATTTATTCCCAGTTCATCGTCCGCTTCAACTGGGAGCTGGGCGCGGCCTTCGGTTTCATGCTGCTGATCCTGTCGTCGGTTATCGTCTGGGGGATGCTGCGGCTGACCGGGCAGACGCTCGAAAAGACGATGGGGTGAGAAAGGAGGCCCGCAGATGATCCCGACCATTCCGCAGGCAGGCGCGATCAAGGCGGCCTACACGGCCTATGTCGTGCTGTTCTTCATCTTCCTCGCCCTGCCGTTGGCCGTGGTCGCGGTATTCGCCTTCAACGACAGCCAGTTTCCCTCGCTGCCGTGGGAGGGCTTCACCTGGAACTGGTTCTTCGGCGACTCCGCGCCGATGATCGGCGTCTTTCACGAACGCGGCATATTGCGTGCCATCGGCACCTCGGCCTTCGTGGGCTTTTTCGTCTCGCTTCTCTCGGTGGCGGTCGGTACCAGCAACGCCTTTCTATTCAACCGTTACCAGTTTCCCGGGCGCGGGCTGCTTTACGTGCTGATGCTGCTGCCGCTCGTCATTCCGGGGATCGTGCTGGGGATCTCGATCCTGGTGTTTTCCTCGACCGTCGCCAACGCCGCATGGGATAGCCTGGAATGGGACCTGATGGCGCTGCGGCCCGGCCTGGTCCTGGTCATCCTGGGGCAGTTCTCGTTCATCACGACGATCGCGACGCTGGTGATCTCGGCCCGGCTGCAGAAATTCGACCGCACGCTCGAGGAGGCCGCGCTGAACCTGGGCGCGGGGCGTTTGACCGCGGTGCGCACGGTGACGCTGCCGTATCTGGGCCCGGCGCTGATCGGCGCAATGGTGGTGGCCTTCCTGATGAGCTTCGAGAATTTCAACACCACGCTGATGCTGGTGGGCTCCGACGCACCATTGACCATCGCGATGTTCGACCGACTGAAGGAAGGGTCGACGCCTCTGCTGAACGCCGTCTCGCTGCTGCTGATGCTGGGCTCCAGCCTGCTGGCGCTGTTAATGATAGCCTTCCAGCGCCGACCGTGACGGCTCATCGGCAAAAGCCCTGCGGCCGTTTGAGGAAGAGAAAGTCGGGAAGCGCATCATCATCATCGCCCACGTCAGACGCGTGATTCATATGTTTTCAAAGGGTTGAAACCATTCAAAGAGCTGCGAACCGGACTCTGAAGATCGCGCAGCGCCGTCAAGGAAGCCGATCGGCCCCACCGTGCCCGCCACCACCGCGATAATGCAAGACGCGTCCGCGATCAGACCGATCGGTCCGTCAAGCGCCCGCGGCTTGATCACCGGGAAAAGCGGCGTGGGCGGCGCCAGTGGCAGGCCCATGGTCATGCCATTGCATCCGCAGGTCCTGCAGGGTCGCGTCGAAGGTCAGAATATTCGCGGTCAGCCCGCCGCCCCTCAGGGTGACGCGATCGACGGGATCGCCGCCAAGCGTGCCACCGAAACTCTTAATCTCTTGCGTCACGACCCTGTCCCTCTTCCACGACGACACGGTGCTCGGCCTGCCCCGGCACGTGAAGTTCCGCGCACATCGTCGTGCCGTCCGCCGCACCGGCGGCGTCCAACTCGGTCGCCGCGGAGGTTACGAACAGCGTTTTCAGATCCCGCCCACCGAAGGCCGGGCAACTTGGCTGGCGCGCGGGCAAGCGGATCACCCGGTCCGGCCGCCCCCGCTGCGAGAACCGCACAACGCGGCCCGCCCCCCAGCAGGCCACCCAGACGAACCCTTCGGAATCGACCACCGCGCCGTCCGGGTTCAGCCCATCGTCGTCAAGATCGGCGAACAACTCCGCCGCACCGGTCGGCCAGCCCGCGCCGTCGAGCGCCTGGCGCATGATCCGGCGGGTCGGCGTGTCGGTGTAATAGGCATGTCGGCCATCCGGCGAAAAACAAATCGCGTTCGGGATGGTGAGTTCGTGAAAAAGCGGCACGATCTCGCCCCGGAAAAAGCGATAGATCGTGCCGGCCCGAGGCTCTGCGTTCAGTCCCATCGTGCCGATCCAGAAGCCGCCGTAGGGATCGGCGCGCCCGTCATTCGATCGTGTCGAGGGATTGTCCGCCTCAAGCGGCAGGATCGTCTCGCGCTTGCCGGACTCGAGGTCGAAACTCAATAGCCCGGTTTGCGACGCGATCAGCAGGGTGTCGCGGTCGATCCAGCCTGCGGCCGACACATGTTCGTCGAACGCCCAGTGCCGCTTCTCACCCTCTTCGACGGTCAGGAGGCGCTTTCCGAGAATGTCGAACCAGAACAGCTGAGCGCGCGCGGGGTGCCACAACGGTCCCTCGCCCAGGTTGCATGCACGGTCATCGAATATGCGCGCGTTCATCCGCCCAGCACCCGGTCATAGGCGGCCACGATGTCCCTGGCGCGGGCGCGCACCTCCGCGACGTCCCAGCCTGCCGTGTAGATACCCGACCCGATGCCGAACCCGTCGGCCCCGGCCTTGACCCAATCCGCGAAATTCTGCGGCCCGGCACCGCCGACCGCGTAAACCGCCGTGCCCTGCGGCAGCACCGCGCGGATCGCCTTCAGCCCCGCAGGGCCGAGCAGATCGCCGGGAAAGATTTTCAGCCCGTCGGCCCCGGCGCGCAGCGCGGCGAAGCATTCCGTCGGGGTCAGCACGCCCGGAAAGCTCTGCATCCC
>JBAVQZ010000124.1:0-6398 GCA_049694515.1 Paracoccaceae bacterium
GCCTGGGTGCGCGAGGTTGCCGCGCGAACCGAACAGCATTGGTGCCCGATCAAGCATGCCCGCCGGCTGGCGGACACCCATGCGCGTTATACCGCCTTCACCGATTTCGGTGATGCCGACGAATTCCGTACCCGGCTTGAGGCGTTGCGCGCGGAGTTGGAGCGCGAGAGGGCGCAGGAGGAGCGGCGCTGAGCGGGAATGGCGGCGCGCAAGGTCAGGTCCGCCGCCCAATAGACTGATAACGTTTGTTAAAGCTGCGTCCCGCGCGGATCACAAATTATCCGCCTGCGGCATCCCCAGCACGTGAATCCCGCCATCCACCGTGATGATCTCGCCCGTGGTGCAGGCGCCGCTGTCGGAGGCCAGGTAGACCGCGGTGCCGCCGATCGCCTCGAGCGTCGCGTTGGCGCGCAGGGGCGCGTTGGCGGCGGTATAGCGGAATGTCTTTCGTGCGCCGCCGATCGCGGCCCCGGCCAGCGTCTTCATGGGGCCGGGCGATATCGCGTTCACGCGGATGCCGTCGGGGCCTAGATCGTTGGCCAGGTAGCGCACCGTCGATTCCAGCGCCGCCTTGGCCACGCCCATCACGTTGTAGAACGGGGTCACACGGTTCGAGCCCTGATATGTGAGCGTCAGGATGGTGCCGCCCTCGCTCATCAGCGGCTGCGCGCGGCGCGCCACGTCGATCAGCGAGTAGCACGAGATCGTCAGGGAATTCTTGAAGTTCTCGCGCGAGGTGTGGACGAACCGCCCTGCAAGCTCGGACTTGTCGGAATAGGCGATGGCGTGAACCACGAAATCGAGGCGGCCCCAGCGCCGCCCGATCTCGTCGAAGGCCGCGTCGAGCGAGGCGTCGTCGGTCACGTCCACATCGACCAGAAGGTCGGCGCCGACGCTTGCGGCAAGCGGCTCCACCCGTTTTCCGAATGCCTCCCCCTGATAGCTGAAGGCCAGCTCCGCGCCTTCGTCCGCCATCGCCTTCGCGATGCCCCAGGCGATGGAGCGCTCATTGGCGACGCCCATGATCAGGCCCCGCTTCCCCGTCATCAATTCCGGCATCTGGGCCTATCCATGATATTTGCTGATGATCAATGTGGCGTTGGTGCCGCCGAATCCGAAACTGTTGGACAATACGCTGTCAAGTTGAACGCCCTCGCGCAGCTCGGTGACGATCTCTTCGGGCCGCAGGGCGGGGTCGAGCTCGGTCACGTTGGCGGAGGCGGCGATGAAATCGCCCTGCATCATCAGGATCGAATAGATTGCCTCATGCACGCCGGTCGCACCCAGGCTGTGGCCGGTCAGCGACTTGGTGGAGGAGATCGGCGGCGTGCTGCCATCGCCGAACACGTTGCGAACCGCGCAGACCTCGGTCACGTCGCCCGCCACTGTCGAGGTGCCGTGCGCGTTGATGTAATCGACCTTGCGGCCCTCGGGCAGGGTGGCCAGCGCCAGTTTCATCGAGCGTTCGCCGCCCTCGCCCGAGGGGGCCACCATGTCGTAGCCGTCCGAGGTCGCGCCATAGCCCGTCACCTCGCCATAGATCTTCGCGCCGCGGGCCTTCGCATGCTCCAGTTCCTCCAGGACGACGACGCCGCCGCCGCCGGCGATCACGAAGCCGTCGCGCGTGGCGTCGAACGGGCGCGAGGCGGTTTCCGGGGTGTCATTGTATTTCGACGACATCGCGTTCATCGCGTCGAACAGGCACGAAAGCGTCCAGTCCACCTCTTCGCCGCCGCCGGCAAAGACGATGTCCTGCTTGCCCATCTGAATCTGTTCCACCCCGTTGCCGATGCAGTGGGCCGAAGTGGAGCAGGCCGACGTTATGGAGTAGTTCACGCCCTTGATCTTGAACGGCGTCGCCAGGCAGGCCGAGTTGGTGGATGACATGCAGCGCGTCACCATGAACGGACCCATCCGCTTGGGACTGCCCTTTTCCTTCACGATGGTATGCGCAGCGAAGAGGTTCGAGGTGGATGGCCCGCCCGAGCCCATGATCAGCCCCGAACGCTCGTTCGAGACTTCGTTCTCCTCCAGCCCGGAATCCGCGATGGCCTGCTCCATGGCGATGTAGTTGTAGGCCGCGCCAGGCCCCATGAAACGCAACTGACGCTTGTCGACCTTCTCGGCCAGGTCGATCTGCGGGATGCCGGCGATCTGGCTGCGAAAGCCGTTCTCGGCATAGGTCGGCTCGGGCACTATCCCTGAGCGACCGGCGCGCAGGCTGGCCTCGACTTCCTGGGCGTTGTTGCCGATCGGCGAGACGATACCGATTCCGGTGATGACGACGCGGCGCATGGTGATGCTCCTTTGCCGGGGCGGACCCGATCAATCCTTGAAAAGGCCGACCTTCATGTTCTCGGTCGAATAGATGGGCTCGCCATCGGCCAGCATGCGGCCGTTGGCAATGCCCATTTTCAATTTCCGGTCGATGACGCGGGTGAAATCGACCAGATAGGTGACTTTCTGCACGTCCGGCGTGACCATGCCGGAAAATTTCACCTCGCCCACGCCAAGCGCGCGGCCGCGCCCCTGCATGCCGCGCCAGCCCAGGTTGAACCCGGTCAATTGCCACAGCGCGTCCAGCCCCAGGCAGCCCGGCATCACCGGATCGCCGGGAAAATGGCAGGCGAAAAACCACAGGTCGGGGTTGATGTCGAACTCGGCCACGACGTGGCCCTTGCCGTGTTCGCCGCCATCGGCCGAGATCTCGGTCACGCGGTCCACCATCAGCATCGGCGGTTCGGGAAGCTGCGGATTTCCGGGGCCGAAAAGCTCGCCCCGCGCGCATTTCAACAGCCCCTCTTTGTCGAAGCTACTCGGAAATTCGGCCATCCAGCCCTGCCCCTTTTCGGTGTGTCGCGTTTATCCCGTATCCTCTACCACCCCCGTCGCGCGGCTTGCAATAGCCGGGCGGCGCCGCGACCGGGTCTGCGCGCGGTGGAAAATCATTTGAAACGCAGGGGGTGCGGGGACTATATACTGCACATGAAGCGAATTGGATCAGTGCGATGACGCCCCGGGCGTTCGACAGAGGAACACAATGGCTGGCGGGCGCGGGGCTGCGCCCGACGCGGCAGCGCGTGGCGCTGGCGGCGCTTCTGGTGGGCGACGGCGGCGACCGCCACGTCACCGCCGAAAGCCTTTACGCCGCGTCCTCGGCGGCGGGCGAGAAGGTGTCGCTGGCAACTGTCTACAACACGCTCAAGGCGTTCTGCGACGCCGGTCTCATGCAGGAGGTGATGGTCGACGGCACGAAAAGCTATTTCGACACGAACACCCATGATCATCCGCATTTCTTCTGGGAAGATGACGGCCGGCTGACCGACGCCCCGGCCGATCAGTTGCAGATCACCGGCCTGCCGGAGGCCCCCGAGGGGGCCGAGGTCGCGAAGGTCGATGTGGTGATCCGGCTGCGCCGGGTCTAGGCGCGGCGCGTCAGAACCACTGACCCGGTTCCATCAGCCCAAGCTCCATCAATTGCTGCGACGTCCACTCGAACTCGGTCGAGTTGTGCCACTTGAAACTGTGAATGTCGAAGGTCGATCCCGAATTGCTTTTCAGCGCCTTGGCCGTCCGGAACGAGCAGATGGCCGCCGTCAGGTTGTGGTGCCACGGGCAGGAATAGGTGTTGTATTCCTCATCGTTGAACGTGTTGTCCTCGCGCAGCGTCAGCCCCGGCCGTGCGCGGAACAGCGCTATGCGACCGATTGAGCGGCGGGCCTTCGGCACATGCTCCTCGAACCGCCAGCGCAACCCGCCAAAGAAATTCAGCTGTCGCTCGCGCGGGTGGCCCTTCTCGTCGTTGCGGGCCAGCGCGTAATAGCCCGACTTGTCCAGCAGCGCGGTTTCCAGCGACACGGCGTCGGGATACCGGTCCAGATCTTCGGCATACAGGTCAATGACATAGGTGAGCATCGCATCGCGCCGTTCTTCACCGTGGAAGGTCAGCATCTCGCCGACCGTGCGTGTTTCGCAGAACGGGAAGAACAAGAATTCGGCGTTGTAGCCGTAAAAGAACCACTGACCGGGCGCCGCCGCGATCACCCGGTTCACCGCGTCGAGCAGGATCCCGTCACGAGTCACGTCCATCCGCACGACATGCACTTTCTCGGTCAGGTCTTCGGGCAGGTCCAGCTCTGGCGGGGCGAACAAGACGACGGATTTGAACCCGAGGTTCAGGTTGTGGCGGATCGTCGTGCCCACCTCCACGAGATCCTCGACCAGCACCAGGGCGACCGGCCCTTCCGCCAGCGCCGACCTGCCCCTGCCCAGAAAATCCCTCAGCCCGCTGTAATCCATGCCGCGCCCCGTTGCCCCTTTTCCGGGGAGTGGCGCAAAACTCCTGCAATTCCGTTGTCATTGCAAGCGTTGCGGGCCGGCGCCGCATTGTGTAGGAACCGACGCTGAAACAAGGGGCGCATGGATCATGTCCAAGGCGAAGAAACTTTTCATCAAGACCTATGGCTGTCAGATGAACGTCTATGACAGCGAGCGCATGGCCGAGGCGATGGGCGGGGCGGGCTATGTCACCACAGATACGGCCGACGACGCCGACATGATCCTGCTGAACACCTGCCACATCCGCGAGAAGGCAGCCGAGAAGGTCTATTCCGAGCTCGGCCGCTTCAAGGGCCTGAAGGCCGCGAACCCGGACCTGAAGATCGGCGTCGCCGGCTGCGTCGCCCAGGCCGAGGGCGAAGAGATAATGCGTCGCCAGCCGATGGTCGATCTGGTCGTCGGCCCGCAAAGCTATCACCGCCTGCCGGCGATGGAGGCGCGCGCCAGGGCGGGCGAGAAGGCGCTCGACACCGATTTTCCGGCGGAGGACAAGTTCGACCATCTGGCGGCGCGGCCAAAGGCTGCGCGCGGGCCCACAGCCTTCCTGACGGTGCAGGAGGGCTGCGACAAGTTCTGCGCCTTCTGCGTCGTGCCCTATACCCGCGGGGCCGAGGTCAGCCGCCCGGTCAAGCGGGTGCTGGCCGAGGCGCGCGACCTGGTGGCGCGCGGCGTGGCCGAGATCACCCTGCTGGGCCAGAACGTCAACGCTTATCACGGGGAAGGGCCGGATGGCCGCGACTGGTCGCTGGCGCGGCTGATCCGGGAACTGGCCGAGGTCGATGGGCTGGAGCGCATCCGCTATACGACCTCGCACCCCAACGACATGACCGACGACCTGATCGCGGCGCATGGCGAATGCCAAAAGCTGATGCCCTATCTGCATCTGCCGGTGCAATCCGGCAGCGACCGCATCCTGAAGCGGATGAACCGCAGCCATAGCGCCGAAAGCTATCTGCGCCTGATCGAGCGGATCCGCGACGCCCGCCCGGACATCCTGATCTCGGGCGATTTCATCGTCGGTTTCCCCGAGGAGACCGACGCGGATTTCGAGGCGACGATGCAACTGGTCGAACAGGTCCGCTATGGCCAGTGCTATTCCTTCAAGTATTCCACACGCCCCGGCACCCCGGCGGCGGAGCGCGCGCAGGTGGCCGATGCGCTGAAGGCCGAGCGGCTGCAACGCCTCCAGGCATTGCTCGGTCGCCAGCAGGCAGAGATACAGAATGCCATGGTCGGACGCGAGGTGAGTGTGCTGTTCGAAAAGCCCGGCCGCATGGCCGGACAGATGGTGGGAAAGTCCGATCACTTGCACGCCGTGCACGCCGCGGCGCCCGAAGCGGTCCGCGGTCGGGTGGAGCGGGTCCGAATCACGGCATCCGCGCCCAACTCACTGGCCGGGACTCTGGTGGCCTGACCGGCGCCGGGTATGCCCCGTGGTCGCGGCCTGCCGGCCAATTGTGACGGGCCCGGCGCCGATCCGGAAACAGGTCTTTGTTTTGCCGGGTAAGTGTTTCTTCTGACACTACAATCGTCAAAGTTTTTCCTTCGCCGCGCCGGGAAGCCTGCTTAATTTTGCCATATTGGGCGCCGGGCCCGGGCCAACGCATGCCCGCCCGGACGCTGGGGTAACGGCAAAGGACGCAAGCTGTGGTGACGAGAATTCTCAATCTGTTCCGGGCAGGGATGCTGGGCGCGATCGCGCTGGCCCTTGCCCTTACGATGGCGGCGGGAAATACCGCCTTCGCCGACCAGTCCAAGCAACTGGCAGAACGCTACGTTCCCTCTGTCTGGGTCGATCCCGACGGGTGCGAGCATTGGGTGATGGATGACGGCTGGGAGGGCTACATGACCCCCCATGTCAACCGCGACGGCATTCCGGTCTGCCACCGCGGCAACACCTGCGGCGTGTTGCCGTCGGATCAGCTTTTCGCCACCGACCAGTCCTCTATCGGCCCCGCCGGCGTGGAGCGGCTGAAGAAATTCTTCAGCGAGTCGACGGCATCGTCCTTCGAGATCGCCGGCCACACCGACAGCCGCGCCTCGGACGCCTACAACATGGC
>JBAVQZ010000125.1:0-8441 GCA_049694515.1 Paracoccaceae bacterium
TCGCCGAGGCGGCGGCAGAGTTCGACATGGCGCCCGGGCTCCTGACGCGGCGTTTCGGTGTGGATGTGGCGAGTGTTTTCCGGCGTCTGGCGTCAATGCCCGAGGATCGCTGCCCGGTGAAGGTCGGGCTGGTGGCCTGCGACGGATCGGGCACGCTGACCTTTCGCAAGCAGGTCGCCGGTTTCGCGCTTCCCCGGTTCGGCGCGGCCTGCCCGCTCTGGCCGCTCTATCAGGCGCTCTCGCGACCGATGGCGCCGATCCGGGCGGAGGTCCAGTTGCCCGGACGGCCGCCGCAGCGGTTTCTGAGCTATGCCATCTGCGAGTCCTCGCAACCGCTGGATTTTGACGCGCCGCAGGTTCTCGAGGCCTGGATGCTCATCCTTCCGGCCCCGGCCGAAGGCACCGGGTTGTCGCCGCAGCCGGTCGGCACAAGCTGCCGGATCTGCCCGCGCCGCGACTGTCGTGCCCGGCGCGAGCCGTCGATCCTGGCGGACGGTTTCTGAACGCGCGGGTTTTGACAGGGGCGCGCTTCTTGGTGATAGTCGTGTGAACAAGACGCGGACGGCGCATGTCGAGGGGGGAGACGGATGGGCCGCGATGTCCTTCTGATCGAGGATGAGCCGAACATCATCGAGGCGATACGTTTCATCCTGTCGCGCGACGGCTGGACGGTGCAGACCCATTGCGACGGGCGCAGCGCCTTTGAAGCGGTGCTGGAACAGCGGCCCGATCTGGTGATCCTTGACGTGATGCTGCCGGGGCGCAGCGGCTTCGATATCCTGCGCGACATCCGTGCAGGCGGGCAGACCGCGACCCTGCCAGTGTTGATGCTGACCGCCAAGGGACAGACCAAGGACCGTGAAATGGCCGAAAGCCTGGGCGCAAGCCGGTTCATGACAAAACCCTTCTCGAACACCGATGTTCTGGCCACGGTGCGCGATCTGGTGAGGCCGTGAAGCCGCCGACCCGCCCCTTGTTCCTGGCGCGGCAGAACTATCGCAGCCGCCGCATGATGGACATGGCTCGCCTGCTTCCGGTGCTGGGGTTGTTCCTGTTCATGCTGCCGCTGATCAGCCGTTGGGGCAGCGGGGCCGGAATGGTCGGGCATCTGATCTATCTGTTCACAGCCTGGTTCGGACTGATATTGCTGGCTGGCCTGATGTCACGGCGCCTTGCCCGGCTGAACGCCGAGGACGCGACCCGGCAAAGCCTTGCCGAAGAGGAGAAGGACCGGCCGTGATCCCGTTCAACATCCTCGTTGCGGTCTGCGTGGGCTATGTGGCGATGCTGTTCATCATCGCCTTCATCGCCGAGCGCCGCGCCAGCGCGGGGCGCGTCGGCTGGCTGCGCTCGCCGTTGGTCTATACCCTGTCGCTTTCGGTCTATTGCACGGCCTGGACATTCTACGGCGCGGTCGGCTACGCCGCGCGCTCGGGGTTCGAGTTCGTCACGATCTACTTGGGGCCGACGCTTGTGCTGATCGGCTGGTGGTGGGTGTTGCGAAAACTGGTGAGGATCGGCAAGACCCAGAGGATCACCTCGATCGCCGATCTGATCTCCTCGCGCTATGGCAAGTCGAACATGCTGGGGGTCATCGTGACGCTTCTGGCGGTGATCGGAACGACCCCCTATATCGCGCTGCAGTTGCAATCGGTCACGCTGTCCTTCGAGGTGTTCGCCCGCGCCGCGCCGGCAAGCTGGGCGTTGCCCGACCTGAACGCCACGGCGGTGTGGGTTGCGGCGGGGCTTGCGCTTTTCACCGTGCTGTTCGGAACCCGGAACCTGGACGCCAACGAGCGGCACCACGGTGTCGTCACCGCCATCGCGGTTGAGGCGGTGGTCAAACTGGTCGCCCTTCTGGCCGTGGGCATCTTCGTGGTCTGGGGCGTGGCCGGCGGGCTCGGGCCGATGGCCGCGCGCATCGCCGCCTCGCCCATCGCCGATGCGGGGCTCGACCCGGGCCGCTGGGCCGGGCTGACCTTCATGGCGGGGGCGGCGGTGCTGACCCTGCCGCGCATGTTCCAGGTTCTGGTGGTGGAAAATGCCGACGAGCGGCACCTTGCGACAGCCTCCTGGGCGTTCCCGCTTTACCTGTGCCTGATGAGCCTTTTCGTGGTGCCGATCGCGGTGGTCGGGCTGGACACCCAGCCACCAGGGGCCAACCCCGACCTCTTCGTGCTTTCGGTGCCGCTGAGCTTCGACCAGAACAGCTTGGCAACGCTGGCTTTCCTGGGTGGGTTCTCGTCTGCGACCTCGATGGTGATCGTGGCGGCGATCGCGCTGTCCACGATGGTATCGAACCACATCGTCATGCCCCTCTGGCTGAACTGGCAGAAGGCCGGTGCGACGGTCTCGGGCGATGTGCGCAACGTGGTGCTGCGGGCGCGGCGCATCTCGATCGCGGGGGTGCTGGTTCTGGGCTACAGCTATTTCCGCCTGACCGGAGGGTCCGAGGCCCTGGCCTCCATCGGCCTGATCTCGTTCACCGGGGTGGCGCAGGCGCTGCCGGCGCTTCTTGGCGGCATCTTCTGGCGCGGCGCCACACGGCGGGGCGCGGCGGCCGGGCTGTTGGTCGGCTTTGCCCTCTGGGCCTACACGCTGTTCCTGCCCAGCTTTGGCGCCGGGAACGTGATGAGCGCGTCGCTGCTGGCGCAGGGGCCGCTCGGCATCGGCTGGCTGCGGCCGCAGGCGCTGTTCGGCGTGACCGGCCTGGACCCGCTGGTGCACGCGATGTTCTGGAGCATGGCGCTGAACGCCTTCGCCTTCTTCGCGGTGTCGCTTTCCGGCTTTCCGTCGCCGATGGAACGGCTGCAGGGCGCGCAGTTCGTGAACGTGTTCGAACATTCCTCGGCGGCGCAGGGCTGGGCGCAGGGCGCGGCCGAGGCCGAGGATCTGCTGATGATGTCGCAGCGCATCCTCGGCGCGGATGACGCGCAGGCGCTCTTTCAAAGGGCGGCAGCGGCACAGGGCAAGCGCGGATATCTTCCCGACACGACGCCCGCCTTCCTGGAACGGCTGGAACGCGAACTGGCGGGCTCGGTCGGCGCGGCGACGGCGCACGCGATGGTGGGGCAGATCGTCGGGCGCTCGTCGGTCTCGGTCGAGGATCTGATGGCGGTTGCCGACGAAACAGCACAGATCATGGAGTACTCCAACCAGCTGGAAGCCAAGTCGGAGGAGCTGTCGCGCACCGCCCGCCAGTTGCGCGAGGCGAACGAGAAGCTGACCGAGCTGTCGATCCAGAAGGACGCCTTCCTCAGTCAGATCAGTCACGAGTTGCGAACGCCGATGACCTCGATCCGCGCGTTTTCCGAAATCCTGATGGAGGGCAAGGGCCTGAGCGATGCGGATCTCAGGAAATACTCCTCGATCATCCATGAGGAAGGCATCCGCCTGACGCGGCTTCTGGACGACCTTCTGGACCTTTCGGTGCTGGAGAATGGCCAGGTCACGCTCAACGCGCAGCGGGGAAACCTGCGTGACCTTCTGGATCGTGCCGTGGCCGCTACCGGCTCGTCAGACCGGGCCGGACGGCTGGCCGTTCGCCGCGACCGGACCGCCGAGGACGTGATGCTGGTCACCGATACCGACCGGCTGAGCCAGGTTTTCATAAACCTGATTTCCAACGCGCAGAAATACTGCGACGCCGAGTCGCCCCAACTGCGGATCGAGGTGCGTCGCGACGCGCGGGGCGTGTCAGTGGATTTCATCGACAATGGCCGTGGAATTCCGAAGAACAGCCAGGACATCATATTCGAGAAATTCTCGCGCCTGTCCGACCGCAACGCGGCCGGCGGGGCGGGGCTGGGCCTGGCGATCTGCCGCGAAATCATGGGCCGTTTGGGCGGCGCGATCACCTATCTGCCAGGTCAGGGCGGCGCCGCGTTCCGCGTGATCCTGCCGCTGGCCCGAGCCGAAGCGGCCTGACCGCAGTCCGGTTAACCATTTCGGAACCTTGAACCCGCAAGCTGACATCTCGATGAAACCGGGCAGGGGCCGCAATGGCGGGCGATTTCGCGACTTCCGTACTGAAACGCAAGACACAGGCGGCCGCCCCAATGCCCCGCCCGCCCATGTTCCCCGCGCGGGCGTTGGCGCTGGCGGTGCCGCGCGCGGCGCAGGAAGAACTCGGCCTGGCCATCGGCGTTCGGGACCTTGCGGAAAGCATGCCCGACCTGGACGCGATCGAGGCCGCCGCCGGGAATCACGCCCTGCTGGCCCTTCTTGCAGGGCGCGGCGATGCGACTGGTCTGGCCGTGCTCTCGGCGGAACTGATCGGGGCGGTGGTGGCGCAGCGGATGACGGGCCGCGTGCCCTCCACACCGGCCCCGGGGCGGCCACCGACCAGGATCGACGCCGAAATGGCACGGGATCTGATCGACCGCGTATTGGGGGAATTCGAAGATCCGCTTGTCGACCGGGCAGAGACCGGCTGGGTGCCCGGGTATCGCTTCCACAGTTGCGTGAACGATAGCCGGCTTCTGCGCTTCTCGCTGGCCGACATGGCCTATCACGGGTTTCAGATGGACCTGGACATTGCCGACGGCACGACCGGCGGCACCCTTTTCCTCGCACTCCCGGCGATTTCTGCGGCGAAGCAGGTTGATGCCGTGCCCCTGGCCGACGAGGCATGGAGCAATGCGCTGCGCGGCAATGTGATGGGCGTCGAGATGACGATCGAGGCGGTGCTCGCGCGGCTGCGGCTGCCGTTGTCGAAAGTCGCGGGGATGCAGGCGGGCGACGTCCTGCCCCTGCCGCGCCAGGCATTGGCAGAGGTGCGGCTGGAAGCGGCGGGCCGTGCAATGGTCGCCAGTGGGAGATTGGGCCAGTGCCGCGGCGACCGGGCGGTCAAGATTGCGGGGGATGCGCCGACAGACCCGGAGCCTGCGGCCGCGCAACCCGGCGCCGTCCCGTCCGACCTGACGGAGGAACAGGCGCCCGATCCGGAATTGTCCGATCCGGTCAGGTGAGGGAGCCGAGCCTGCTGCGCAGCGGTGCAGCCGCCACCATGCCCGCGATCATCGCGACCGCGAACACCCAATGGCCGAACCCGCCATAGCTGAGCGAGGCCAGCGACGGCCCCGGGCACAGCCCGGCGAGGCCCCAGCCCATTCCGAACAGAACCGATCCGATCACCAGATCACGGCCCACGGTCGGATCCTTCGGCGCCGGAAAATTGCCGCCAAGGGCCGGGCGGCGCCCCCTGGTCAGTTGCCAGGCGACGGCCATCGGCAGGATCGCGCCGCCCATCACGAAGGCCAGCGTCGGGTCCCAGTCGCCGAACACGTCCAGCCAACCCTGCACCTTGGCCGTATCCGTCATTCCCGAAATGAAAAGTCCGGCGCCGAACAGCGCCCCGGCGATGAAGGCGAAGAGGTTGCGCATCAGATCACCCCCAGGATTTCGCGGAACAGCGCGACCGTAAGGCCGCCCGCCAGGATGTAGAACACCGTCGCCGTGATGCCCCGCAGCGACAGCCGCGAGATGCCGCAAACGCCATGCCCCGAGGTGCAGCCGTTCGCGATGCGCGTGCCGATCCCGACCATCAGCCCCGCCGCGACGATGATCGCAATGTTCGAGGTGATATGCGTGTCCACTGCGCGATAGAGGGGGTACAGCGGGATGGGCGCCAGGATCACCCCGGCGATGAAGGACAGCCGCTCCCACAGGCTGCGCCAGCCGCTGCCGTCAACGATGCCGCCAAGGATACCGCTGGCCCCCATGATCCGCCCGTTCACCAGCAGATAGACGGCTCCGCCGGTGCCGATCAGCAGCCCGCCGACAAAGCCCCAGATCCAGTCCTGTTCGATCATTCGCTCGTTTCCTTCCCTTTCCGCCGTCCGGTCACCGGCGATCAGAGCTTGTTGACCGGCACCTTCAGATAGACGGTGCCGTTGTCCTCGGCCTCGGGCATCCGGCCGGCGCGCATGTTGACCTGCAGCGACGGCACGATCAGCCGGGGCATGCCCAGGGTCGCGTCACGCTCGGTCCGCATCCGTACGAAATCCGCCCTGTCGTGGCCCTTGCCGACATGCACATTCCTGGCCTTCTGCTCGCCCACGGTGCTTTCCCAGGCATATTCGTCGCGGCCCGGCGCCTTGTAGTCATGGCCAACGAAGATGCGCGTCGCGTCGGGCAGCGCGAGGATCTTCTGGACCGAATCATACATCGTATCGGCCGAGCCGCCGGGGAAGTCGCAGCGCGCGGTGCCGAAATCGGGCATGAACAAGGTGTCGCCGACGAAGGCGGCGTCACCGATCACATAGGTCAGGCAGGCCGGCGTGTGGCCCGGCGTGTGCAGCACGTCGCCGCGCAGCTGCCCGATATGGAAGCTGTCGCCTTCGCTGAACAGCTTGTCGAACTGGCTGCCGTCGCGCTGGAAGCGCGTGCCCTCGTTGAACACCTTGCCGAAGGTGTCCTGAACCACGGTGATCTTCTCGCCGATGCCGATCTTGCCGCCGAGCTTTTCCTGGATATAGGGCGCGGCGGACAGGTGGTCGGCGTGGACATGGGTTTCCAGCAGCCATTCGACCTCGAACCCTTGCGCGTTTACCCAGTCGATGATCGCATCGGCCGACCGCGTGTCCGTGTGACCCGAGGCATAGTCGAAATCCAGCACGGAATCGATAATCGCGGCCTTGTCCGACATCGGATCGCGCACGACATAGGAAACGGTATTGGTGGCCTCGTCGAAAAAGGCTTTCACTTCGGGGGACATTTTTCAGACTCCTCTTCGCCGCTCATGCTGAACATATGCGAGTTTCCTTATGTGTTTCAACTGCCGCCTTTCCGATCTTGCCGAATTGACGTGCATCAAGGCGTGTGTCGGGTGGAACTGTAACAGTTTCCTGAATTCTGTTGGGGAGAAAGCCAGATGGCCACATTGGGTGAACGCAAAAAGGTTCTCGAAAGCCGCCTTGCCGAGTTAGAGTCACGCCTGCACGAGATCGAGCATGATCTCGATGAGGGCTATTCCCGTGACTGGGAAGAGCAGGCGGTCGAGCGTGAGGAGGACGAGGTAATGGAATCGATGGGAACCTCCGGGGTGCAGGAGATCGCCCGGATTCGCGCCGCGCTCGCCCGGATCGACGAGGGAAGCTATGGGATCTGCGTCAAATGCGGAGAGCCCATTTCCGAAAAGCGGCTGGACGTTCTGCCAGCGACGCCGTTTTGCAGCCGCTGCGCCGCCTGAACGGGTGCCCGGCAAAATACATGACAGGAGGACCATATGGCCTTTGAACAACTGAAAGCCGGGATCGCGCTGATCCTGGAGGAAATCGAGAAACGCCCCGAGGACCGCCACATCCTGCAGGAAGAACTGCGCGAGAAGATCGCCGAGATGCGGTCTATGGGCATGGAAGTGCCCGAGGACATTCAACGGCTGGAACAGCAACTCGAGGATGATGACGCCGACGACCTGTTCAACGACATGCCGGTTTGACCGGTTCGTCGTGATTGCATCAACCTGTTGCGATTTGTGACGGGAAATATACTAATGGTGCTACGGTCTGTGCCGTAGCAGCCTTTTGCTTGCGCGACCAGGCCGGGCGTGACCGATTTATTGCGGGGCCGGGAGAATGCGTGATCTTGTGCATGTGACCACCGATGAGGCGGGCGTTGCGCGCCTGACGATGGACAACCCGCCGGTCAACGCGCTTGGCCATGCCTTGCGGCAGGCACTCGTCGATGCGCTGGCGCGGGCCGAGGCCGACCCCGCGGTCCGGATCATCCTTCTGACGGCGGCGGGGCGCACCTTTCCGGCTGGGGCCGACATTCGTGAATTCGACGAAGGTCCGAAAACGCCGGGCCTTTCCGAACTTTGCAACCGGGTCGAGGCGTGCAGCAAACCTGTGATTGCAGTGATTCACGGCACGGCGTTGGGTGGCGGCTTCGAACTGGCGCTCGCCTCCCACTACCGCATCGCGGAATCGCGGGCGCGGCTGGGCTTGCCCGAGGTCACTCTGGGCATCCTTCCAGGTGCGGGCGGCACTCAGCGCCTGCCCCGGCTTGCCGGTGCCGAGGTCGCGCTGGAAATGATGCTGGCCGGAAAACCCGTATCGGCGGCAGAGGCCGCGCGGCTGGGCCTTGTCGACCGCGTCGCCGAGGGTGATCTGGCGACCGCCGCGGCGGCCTATGCCGAAGAGCTTCTGGCGGCGGGCGCCGCTCCGCGCCCGACCCGCGCCATCCAGAAGGGTTTCAACGATGCGCCGGCCTATCAGCAGGCGATCCGCAAGTTCAGGGCGCGCGCCGCCGACAGCCCGATCCGCGCGCCGGAAAGGATCGTCTCCTGCGTGGAGGCGGCGCAACTTCTGCCATTCGAGGCCGGGCTCGAGTTCGAGGAAGCGGCGTTCGAGGATTGCGTCCAGACCGACGGCGCCCGGGCCCTGCGCCACGCCTTTCTGGCCGAACGCCTTGCCGGCAAGCTGCCAGAGGCTGAAGGC
>JBAVQZ010000126.1:0-4991 GCA_049694515.1 Paracoccaceae bacterium
ACCAGCGAGATCCGGACGATCGACTTGATCGACTTGAAGCCGTATTTCCACGGCACCACCAGCCGAAGCGGCGCGCCATTCTGGTTGGGCAGCGGCTCGTCATACAGGCCGTTGGCCAGGATGGTCAGCGGGTTCATCGCCTCGTCCAGCCGCAGCCCTTCGCGATAGGGCCAATCGAGCACGGGGTATTTCTGCCCCGGCATCTCTTCGGGACGCATGAGCGTCTGGAACGCGACGTATTTCGCCGAAGGCTGCACGCCGACCCGGTCGAGCAGTGTCTTCAGCTCGAACCCCACCCATGGGATCACCATCGACCAGGCCTCGACACAGCGGAAACGATAGATCCGCTCCTCCAGCGTGACGCCGCTCAGTATGTCGCCGATATCGTAATCGCCCGGCTTGTCCACCAGCCCGTCGATCTTGACCGTCCAGGGCGTCGTCGTCAGCTGCCCGGCATTTCGCGCCGGATCTTCCTTGCCGGTGCCGAATTCATAGTAGTTGTTGTAGTGCGTGATGTCGTCGAGCGTGTTGGGTGTCTCGTCGGTGGAATAGATGCTGGGCCGTGCATTCAAGGCGGCCATTGCAGGCCCGGCCATTGCCCCCGCCGCCAGCGCGCCGGCCAGAATCTGGCGGCGGTTCATGAAAACGCTTTTCGGCGTCACGTCGGCCCAGCTCAGATCATTCGTCCAGCGGCGTGCCATGTCGTCCCTCCGGTTTTGCCCCTCGTCATTCAGATAGCGGGGAAGCCGGCGAAGACCAAAACAACTCGATTCACGAAAGCGTCGGAAACATTTCAGGAAATCTCGGGGTTTTCCGAGCGGGGATAGACCTCGTTCATCAGGCGCGACGACCCGTCGGCCTGAACGATCCGAACATGCCGCCGCCGCATCAGCCGTGGCTCGGCCACGCCGACCGAATGGGCGATCATCTCGACCTCGCCGATGACCGAGCGGGCATAGCTGGCGACCCGCCGGTATTTCTGCTCGACCACCAACCCCTTCTGCAGGTGCGGGTCATGCGTGGTGACACCGGTGGGGCAGGTGTTGCGGTTGCATTTCAGCGCCTGGATGCATCCCAGCGCGAACATGAAGCCGCGCGCCGAGGTGACGAAATCTGCCCCCGCCGCGATCGCCCAGGCGACATCGCCGGGATTGACCAGCTTGCCGCTGGCGATCAGGCGGATGCGGTCCTTCAGGCCATAGCTGTCGCGCAGGTCCGATACCATCAGCATGGCCTCGCGGATCGGCAGGCCGACAAGGTCGATAAGCGGCATCGGCGCGGCGCCCGTGCCCCCTTCGCCGCCGTCGATGGTGATGAAATCCGGCGCGCTTTCGTCCCCGCGCTTTCTGATCAGGCGGAACAGTTCGTGAAACGGCTCGGGCGAACTGGCCACCGTCTTGAACCCGACCGGGCGGCCGGTGATGTCGCGGATCCGGGCGACGAGGTTCAGCAGATCCTCCCAGCTGTCCACTTCCGGGTGGCGGTTGGGCGATATGCTTGCCTCCCCCTCGGGGATGC
Organism: Paracoccaceae bacterium; assembly: GCA_049694515.1. Taxonomy (GTDB): domain Bacteria; phylum Pseudomonadota; class Alphaproteobacteria; order Rhodobacterales; family Rhodobacteraceae; genus JADQCB01. The sequence continues at coordinate 1,519 of JBAVQZ010000126.1, forward strand.
CGCGGATGACGGCGATCTCGCGATTGACCTTGGCGGCGGGCAGGATTCCCCCCTTGCCTGGCTTGGCGCCCTGCGCCAGCTTCACCTCGAACATTTTGACCTGCGGATGCTCGGCGATGCGTTTCAGCTTGTCTTCCGACAGGTTGCCCACCTCGTCCCGCACGCCGTATTTGGCGGTGCCGATCTGAAAGACGATGTCGCAGCCGCCCAGCAGGTGATAGGGCGACAGCCCCCCTTCCCCGGTATTCATCCAGATCCCCGCCTCCGCCGCGCCGCGGCTCAGGGCCTCCACCGCCGGGCGCGAGATCGCGCCATAGCTCATCCCCGAGATGTTGAAGATCGACGGGGCATTGTAAGGCTCGCGCGCATGCGGGCCGATCAGCATCGGCTCGGTCGAGGCGAACTGGTCGTCTATCGGCGGAAAGGCCGCGTTCACGAAGATCGGCGTGCCGGGAATACCCAGATTGCGGGTCGAACCGAAGGCCACCGTGTTGCCCTTGCTCAACGAGGCGCGATCGACCCAGTCCCGCTGGGCGCGATTGAACGGCATCTCCTCGCGGTCCATCGCGAAGAAGTACTGCCGGAAAAACTCGCCGAGCTTGCTGAACATGCGCCGAAAGCGGCCGATGACGGGAAAGTTGCGCCGGATCGCGTCACTGGTCTGGGTCCGGTCGATGACGAACAGCACAAGCACCGTCACCGCCAGCCCGACCAGCACCAGCACGACGGCCAGCGCGAGGAATTCCAATGCGTGACCAGCCCAGTCCATGCGTCGCCCCTCTCTTCGCCTGCGTCTTGACCTCGATCATATGACGCCGGCCGTTTTGCCGTAGACTGCGCGGATTGCCACGGTTGAGCAACCCTTCCAAAAAGGCTACCAAACCCACGGAGGTTATCATGATCAAGACATTCGCAATACTGGCCGCCGCCACGTTCGCCGCGGCCCCCGCCATTGCCCAGGACACCGGCAAGGACGTCGTGACCTACACCACCAGCGCCTCATTCGCCGACGCGACCTTCGCGCTGGAAAACGCCATCATCGGACAGGGGCTGGTCGTGGACAGCGTCAGCCATACCGGCGACATGCTTGAACGCACCAAGGAAGATGTCGGTTCGGACGTGACCATCTTCACCGGTGCCGACATCTATAGCTTCTGCTCGGCCCAGCTGTCGCGCAAGGCGATGGAGGCCGACTACATGAATGTCCGCTTCTGCCCGTATGACATCTTCGTCTTCGCGCGGCCCGAGACCCCGGACGAGTCGGTGATCGGCTATCGCACCTTCCCCGAGGGTCCGATGCAGGATGTTCAGGCGCTTCTGGACAAGATCGCGCGGGACGCCGCCGGGGTCAAATAAGCACGCCGATCCTCACGGCGGCTCGCATCCGCTGAAAAAAACGTGATTGGAAATTTCGGAATGGCCGGGCTTAGCGCCCGGCCTTTTGTTGTCAAGCCCGCCGCGCTCAAATCGCCGCTGATCCGATGCCGCATCCCCCCCGTAGATACCCCGATGCCAAGCAAGGGCATTGCATTCACCAAGGGAGACCAAGAATGTTTCGCAGAACCTTTATCAGCCTCGCGGCGGCCACGATGCTGGCGACTCCGGCGCTGTCGGAAAGTCATTCGATGAAAATGGATATCGTGGACACCGCCGTCGAAGCCGGCAGCTTCTCCACCCTGGTCGCCGCGGTTCAGGCTGCGGGCCTGGTCGACACGCTGAAGGGCGAAGGCCCGTTCACCGTGTTCGCGCCCACCGACGCGGCCTTCGCGGCCCTGCCGGACGGCACCGTGGAAGATCTGCTCAAGCCCGAGAACAAGGACAAGCTGACGGCGATCCTCACCTACCACGTGGTACCGGGCAAGGTGATGTCGGGCGACCTGTCCAACGGCATGACAGCCACCACCGTCGAGGGCGAGGACGTCACCATCATGACCGAAGGCGGCGTGAAGGTGGACAACGCCAATGTCGTGACCCCCGACGTCGAGGCGTCGAACGGCGTAATCCATGTGATCGACGCGGTCATCATGCCGCCGTCGATGATGTAACGCCGATTCCGGGCAGGGCGCAGGTCCTGCCCGGGCTCCGTTTCATACCCCGGAATCGAAGGGACTTTTTTTCATGAACAGACGTTTTGCACTCGGCACGATCGCCGCTTTCGGCATGGCCACCGCGCTGGCGGGATGCGACATGCAGGCCAGCCAGCCCGACATCGTGGATGTCGCGTCCTCCAACGCTGATTTCTCGACCCTCGTCACCGCGGTGAAAGCCGCCGGTTTGGTGGACACGCTGAAGGGCCCCGGCCCGTTCACCGTGTTCGCCCCCACCAACGCGGCCTTCGCCAAGCTTCCCGCCGGCACGGTCGAGGATCTGCTCAAACCCGAGAACAAGGGGCAGCTTGTCAAGGTGCTGACCTATCACGTCGTTCCCGGCGCCGTGACCGCGGACCAGTTGGCCGGCAAGAAGATGAACGTCGCCACCGTCGAGGGTCAGAGCGTCCGCGTCGACGCGACCAACGGCGTCAAGGTGAACAACGCCAACGTCATCAAGGCCGACATCATGGCCTCGAACGGCGTGATTCACGTGATCGACACGGTGCTGTTGCCGAAATAGGACGACGGCTGTCCCCACAAAACGCGGAAAGCCGGGCGTCTGCCCGGCTTTCCCTATTTTCGGCACCTGAAAGCGCGATTCTCAGTGAACCACGGCATCCTGCGGCGGTTCGCGCCGCGACGTGCCGACCTTGTCGCCGATGATCAGCCCGTCCGGCCCGGCGCTGACATGGATGGTATCGCCATCCATGACGTCGCCCGCCAGGATCAACTCGGCCAGCGGGTCCTGCAGCGCGCGCTGGATCACGCGCTTCAGCGGCCGCGCGCCGAACACCGGGTCATAGCCCTCGTCGGCCAGCCACTTCTTGGCGCCGTCGTCCAGCTCCAGCATCACCTTGCGGCCTGCCAGACGCTTCATCAGCCGGTCGAGCTGGATCTCGACGATCTCGGTCATGTCCTCGCGCGTCAGGCGGTCGAAGATGATCGTTTCGTCCAGACGGTTCAGGAATTCGGGGCGGAAATGCGCCCGCACCGCGTCCATCACGTCGCGCTTGGCCTGCGAGGCATCGGCCCCCTCCGGCATCTGGCTCAAGGCCTGGGACCCGAGGTTCGAGGTCAGCACGATCAGCGTCTGCTTGAAGTCCACGTGCCGGCCCTGGCCATCTGTCAGAACGCCGTCGTCCAGCACCTGCAACAAGACGTTGAACACGTCCGGATGCGCCTTCTCGACCTCGTCGAACAACACGACCTGGTAGGGCCTGCGCCGAACCGCCTCGGTCAGAACGCCGCCCTCGTCATAGCCGATATAGCCCGGCGGGGCGCCGATCAGACGCGCGACCGAGTGCTTCTCCATGAACTCGCTCATGTCGATGCGCACCATCGCGTTGTCGTCGTCGAACAGGTACTCGGCCACGGCCTTGGTCA
>JBAVQZ010000127.1:0-9193 GCA_049694515.1 Paracoccaceae bacterium
CCTGCGCGCCCTGCCGCCCGCGCTGCCCATCGCCTTCGTCGTGGTGATCATCATCTTCTTCATCTACAACCCGTTCGGCGGCGACGCCTGGGGCACGCCCACCGAGGGCGGCGCGCTGGGCGCCTTCGTGGTGTTCTGCATGGCGCTCTACAAGGGGATGCGCTGGACCGAGTTGAAGGCCGCGCTGCTGGAGACCGCCAAGCTGGCCGTGATGATCTTCACCATCATCTGGGGTGTGCTGATCTATGTCCGCTTCCTGGGCTTCGCCGACCTGCCCGGCGCCTTTGCCGACTGGATCACCTCGCTGCACCAGTCGCCGCTTCTGACGCTGGTGCTGATCCTGCTGGCCTATGCGGTGCTGGGCATGTTCATGGACGCGATCGGGATGCTGCTGCTGACGCTGCCGGTGGTCTATCCGGCGGTGATGGCGCTGAACGGGGGCGAGTTCGTCTCGGCCGCCGACAGCGCCTTCGGCATGTCGGGGCCGATGTGCGCGATCTGGTTCGGCATCCTGGTGGTGAAGATGGCCGAGTTCTGCCTGATCACCCCGCCCATCGGGCTGAACTGCTTCGTGGTGGCGGGGGTGCGCGACGACCTCAGCGTGCAGGACGTGTTCAAGGGCGTCACGCCCTTCTTCGTCGCTGACGCCGTGACCATCGCGATCCTGGTGATGGTGCCGCAGATCGTGCTGTGGCTGCCCAGCCATGTCTGAGGGCCGACGGGCGCCTGAAACGGGCGCTCCTCAGCGGTAAAGCATTGAGCGGCCGTTGGCGAAGAGATGCACCTTTGCCGGGTCGGCGGTCATCCGCTGGGTCGTGCCGCGCAGGCCGGTGTGGATGCCGGCCAGCTTGGCGATCACCGGGTCGTTCTCCGGCGCGGACCGCTTGAAGTAAAGCTGCGTGACCTCGCCCAACGCTTCGACGATCTCGACCTCGCCCTGATAGGCGTAATCCTCGCTGTCGGTGGCGACCATGTCCTCGGGGCGGATGCCGACCTTGACCTCTCGGCCCTTGTCCGATGACCCGGTCGGGATGTTGGCGGTGATCGTGCCGCCGCCCTCGGGCAGGCGCAAGGTGGTGACCTTGCCGGTCTCGACGATCTCGCCCGCCAGAAGGTTCATCGCCGGGCTGCCGATGAATTGGGCGACGAACTCGTTCTCGGGGCGCTCGTACAGATCCAGCGGCGTGCCGACCTGCGCGATGCCCTTGTTGGCCAACACCACGATGCGGCTGGCCAGCGTCATCGCCTCGACCTGGTCGTGGGTGACATAGATCATCGTGCTGTCGGGCATCGCCTCTTTCAACTGGGCGATCTCGATCCTTGTGGCAACGCGCAGCGCCGCATCGAGGTTCGACAGCGGCTCGTCGAACAGATAGACCTTGGGGTCGCGTACGATGGCCCGGCCGATGGCCACGCGCTGGCGCTGGCCACCCGACAGTGCCTTGGGCAGCCGGTCGAGGTAAGGTTCAAGCTGAAGGATGCGCGCGGCCTTGGCCACGGCCTCTTCGATCTCGGCCTTCGATTTCTTGGCGATCTTCAGCGAGAATGCCATGTTGTCGCGCACCGTCATGTGCGGATAAAGCGCGTAGGACTGGAACACCATCGCGATGCCGCGCTGCGCTGGGGGCACGTCGTTCATTCGCGCCCCGTCGATCTCAAGCGTGCCGCCGGTGATCCGCTCCAGCCCCGCGATCATCCGCAGTAGCGTTGACTTGCCGCAGCCCGAGGGGCCTACGAACACGATCAGTTCGCCGGTCCTGATGTCGAGGTTGATGTCCTTAAGCACCTCGATCTTGCCACCGCCATAGGCCTTGGCGACATCGGTCAGCTTCAGCTCCGCCATTGCTCCCCCCTCACTCTTTTTTCAGCGCCAGGCAGGGTTGCCACGGCCCCAGATGCACGATGCCGTCCGCCCCTTCATGGGCCGAGTTCAGCTCGGTTCCCAGCGCGTGCCACTGCCCTTCGGGCAGGCGCAGCGTGGCCGGATGGTCGCTGAGGTTGAAGGCACAGAAGATCTCCTCCTCCTGCCCCGTCCTGTGAAACCGCAGCACGTCGCCTTCGGCCCGCATGCCGCTCAGCGCTCCCTTTGTCAGCGCCTTGTGCGCGTGGCGGAACGAGATGGCCCGGCGGTAGTGGTGCAGCAGCGCGTCCGGCGCTGCCTCCTGCGCGGCCACGGCCATGTGCAGATGCTCGCGCGCCACCGGCAGCCAGGGTTCGCCGTCGCTGAACCCGGCCGCATGCGTGTGCGCCTCCCAGACCATCGGGGTGCGGCAGCCGTCGCGGCCCTTGAACTCGGGCCAGAACTCGATGCCGTATGGGTCCTGAAGATCCTCGAATGCGACATCTGCCTCGGGCAGTCCCAGCTCCTCGCCCTGGTAGATACAAACCGAGCCGCGCAGGCACATTACCAGCGTGGCATAGGCGCGCAACGCAGCCGGGCCAAGGTCCCAGCGCGTCGCGTGGCGCATCACGTCATGATTGGAGAACGCCCAGCAGGCCCAGCCCTCGGCTGCGACCTTGTCGAGCTTGGCGAACACCTCGGCGAACCGCGCGGCTGTGGGGGGCGCCTTCGACAGAAACTCGAAGGCATAGCACATCTGAACGAAGTCATCGCCAGCGGTGTACTGGCCCAGAATCTCCAGCCCGAACTGCGCGTCGCCCACTTCGCCCACGGCCGCCGTGGCCGGATACTCGCCCATCACGGCACGAAATTTCCGCAGGAACTCAAGGTTCTCCGGCTGGTTCTTCGAATAGAGGTGACGCTGGTGGTTGTAGGGGTTGACCGAGGGCGCGATGGAGTCGTTGCGCTCTTCGGGCGGCAGGGGCGGATTGTCGCGCAGCTGCTTGTCGTGGACATAGAAGTTGATCGTGTCCAGGCGGAAGCCGTCCACCCCGCGGTCCAGCCAGAACCGCTCCACCTCCAGCAGCGCCTGCTGCACCGCGGGCGCGTGGAAGTTCAGGTCGGGCTGGCTGGCCAGGAAGTTGTGCAGGTAATACTGCCGCCGCCGCCCATCCCACTGCCAGGCCGGGCCGCCGAAGATCGACAGCCAGTTGTTGGGCGGCGTGCCGTCGGGCTTGGCATCTGCCCAGACATACCAGTCGGCCTTGTCGTTGTCGCGGCTGGCGCGGCTTTCGCTGAACCAGGGGTGCTTGTCCGAGGTATGGCTGAGCACGAGGTCGATCATCACCCTGACCCCCAGGTGGTGCGCGGTTTCCACCACCGCGTCGAAATCCGCGAGACTGCCGAACATCGGATCGACGTCGCAGTAATCGCTGACGTCATAGCCGAAATCCTTCATCGGTGAGGTGAAGAAGGGCGATATCCAGATCGCGTCCACCCCCAGCGAGGCGATATAGGGCAGCCGCGAAACGATGCCCAGCAGGTCGCCTATGCCGTCGCCGTTGCTGTCCTGGAAGCTGCGCGGATAGATCTGATAGATCACCGCCCCGCGCCACCAGTCCTTGTCCGGCACGGCCATCGTCTGGGCCTCGGGTTGAGATTGATAGGTCACTTTGCCTGTCTTTCCTTACTTGACGGAGCCGGCCAGCAGGCCGCGCACGAGGTAGCGCTGCATGGTGAAGAACACCAAAAGCGGCACTGCGATGGACACGAAAGCGGCCGAGGCCAGGATTCCCCAGTCGCCCCCGCGCGACCCCAGCAGGTCATCGGCGATCTTGACGGTCATCACCTTCGCCTCGTCAGTCGAGGGCAGGAAGACCTTGGCCACCAGCAGGTCGTTCCATGTCCACAGGAACTGGAAGATCGCGAAGCTTGCCAGCGCCGGGAAGGACAACGGCAGGACGATCTTGACGAAAACCTGGAAATCGGTCGCCCCGTCCACCTTGGCGCTTTCGATGATGTCGCGCGGCAACCCGACCATGTAGTTGCGCAACAGGTAGATCGCCAGCGGCAGGCCAAAGCCGGTATGCGCCAGCCAGATCCCCAGGAAGCTCTGCCCGATGCCCACCTGCTGATGCAGCCGCAAAAGCGGCACCAGGGCCAGTTGCAGCGGCACGACCAGAAGCCCCACCACGGCGGCGATCAGGATGCCGCGGGCCGGAAACTCCATCCAGGCCAGCGCATAGGCCGCGAAGGCGGCGATCAGGATCGGGATGATCGTCGCCGGGATCGTTACCGTCAGCGTGTTGATGAAGGCCTGGTCCATGTTGTCGGCGCTCAACACGATGCGGTAGTTGTCCAGCGTGAAATGCGGCGGCGATTTCGCCCGGAAATAGATCCGCGGGCCGCGGTCGAATTCCTTGCTCGCCGTGTAGCGGTAACCGCCGTCGGCGGCGACGCTCAGTGTCTCGCCCTCGCCCAGGTCGGCCACAGTGCCGGCCTTGTATTCCGCCGGCGCGCGCCCCGAGTCGCCGAAGGCGGTGACCGTGCCCGGCCCCTGCGCGAAGGCGTCGGCATTGTTGCCGTCGGTGAACACGTTGCCGGTCACCACGTAAACGCCGTCCTGCCGGGCCAGCGTTTCCAGGTCGCCCACCGTGCGATAGTTCTGCGACACCGAAAAGGCCGCGTCCCACCAGCCCGAGCGGTTGATCTGGTCGCGGTCCCGGAAGGAGGAAACCAGCAGGCCCACCGTGGGGATGAGCCAGATCACCACCATCAGCACGACCGAGATGTTCACCGCCCATGTCAGGCGCGATTTCTGCCCGGCGATCCCTTCCATCAGCGCATCTCCTTTCGGGCCTGGACGATATTCCAGATCATCACCGGCAGCACGATCACCATGATGACGAAGGCCACCGCCGTGGCGCGGCCGTCATCGCGGAACATGTAGCTCATCATGTAGGAGGGCAGGATCGGCGTGCCGAAATTGCCCCCCGTGGTGGCATAGACGATGTCGAACACCTTCAGCACCAGGATGGTGATCGTCGTCCAGACCACCACTATGGTGCCCATGATCTGCGGCACCTTGATGCGCAAGAAGATCTGGAACGGGTTGGCGCCGTCCAGGATCGCCGCCTCGACCGTTTCCTCGGGGATGCCGCGCAGCGCGGCCGACAGGATCACCATGGCAAAGCCCGTCTGGATCCAGATCAGGATCACCATCAGGAAGAAGTTGTTCCAGAACGGGATCTGCAGCACGTCCACCGGGTTGTCGAAGCCCAGGGCGGCGCGGATCGCGTTGATCAGCCCGATCTGCGAATTGTTGGCATAGACGAATTTCCAGATCAGCGAGGCACCCACGAAAGAGATCGCCATGGGCATGAAGATCAGCGACTTCGCGATGTTACCCCATTTCAACCGGTCGGTCAGTTGCGCGGCCATCAGCCCGAAGAAGGTCGCCCCGGCGGGCACCACCAGCACCCACAGGAAGTTGTTCAGAAGCGCCTGCCGGAAGGTCGGGTCGCCGAACAGCGCCTGGTAGTTGCCCAGCCCGATGAATTCGTCGCCCGTTCGGTTGAACAGCGACCGCCAGAACGAACCCACCACCGGATAGGCCAGGTAAAGCCCCAGCGCGAACATCGCCGGAAACATGAAAAGCCAGGGCCGCACCATGTTGGCGCGGTTGATGTTGCGGCCCGGATCTTTGCCGCGTGGCGGGAAGATCACCCGGTCCAGCAGCAGGTTGGAGGCATAGAAATACCCGATGCAGCCGCCCACGCCTATGGCGATCGTCAGTATCCCTTGCAGCAGCGGTGACATCGGCCCCTCCCCTGATGATGCCACCCCCGCGCGGCGATGCTGGCCGGCGGGGGCGAAGCCCGTTACTTGATCGCGTCCCAGCGCTCCTGGATGCGGGTCGCCACCGTGTCGGCGCTTTCACCGGTGGTATAGGCGACCATCCCCTTCCAGAAGGCATCCGCGCCGATCTCGCCGGGCATCAGGTCGGACCCGTCGAAGCGGAAGGTCGTGGCGTTCAGCAGAATGTCGCCCAGGGCCTTCAGCGTGTCGTTGGCATAGGCGTCCGGGTTCGCGTCCTTGTAAGGCGTCAGGAAGCCCTTCTGCGCCATCCAGACCTCATGCGCGATGGGCGTCTGCAGGAACTGCATGAAGGTGCGCGCCGCCGGGCTGTCCTTGGTGATGCCGAATACCGTGCCGGCGCCCAGGACGGGCTTGCCTAGGTTCTTGTCCTCATAGGCGGGGAAATAGAAGAAATCGACATCGCGGCCCACCTCGGTGCCCTCCGGGAAGAAGGTCGGGATGAAGCTGGCCTGCTTGTGCATGTAGCACTTCGGCGGGAAGGTGAAGAGACCCGACGGGCTGTCGCGGAAATCGGTGCTGGCCACCGCCGTTGGGCCGCCATCCACGTAATCCGGATTCTTGGCGAACCAGCCGTATTCGTCGATCGCCGCCTCGACCCGCGGGTCGTTGAACGGGATCTCGTTGCTGACCCATTGGTCATAGACCGACGGCGGTTGCGTGCGCAGCATCATGTCCTCGACCCAGTCGGTGGCGGGCCAGCCGGTCGCCGCACCCGAACCCAGGCCGATGCACCAGGGCGTGCCGCCGTCATCGACGATCTGCTGGGTCAGCGCCTTGAGATCCTCCATCGTCTGGGGGATGTCGTAGCCCATTTCGTCAAACGCCTCGGGCACATACCAGACCAGCGATTTCACATCGACCTTGTAGAAGAAGCCATAGAGCGCCTGCTTGCCGTCCGGCCCCGCGGCGGTGCCCAGGTCGATCCAGGACTGTCCCGCGGCATAGTTGTCGCTGACCCATTGCGCCGTGGCGGGGTCCAGCGGCGACAGGAAGCCGCGCTTGGCCATGTCGCCCATCAGACCCGGTTGCGGAAAGACGGCGATGTTGGGCGGGGTGCCGGCCTGCGCGGCGATCACGATGTCCTGCTCGAAACTGTCCGAGCCGGAGTAATTCACCGTGGCGCCGGTCGCGTCCTCGAAATAGGCCAGAACATTCTCGACCAACTCCTTGTCCGAGCCGGTCCAGGGGCCGGTGATCTCCAGCGTCTGGCCGGACAGGTCATGGCTGTCGGCGAAATCGTGAAAGCTCTGCCAGTTGAAGGTGGCGTCCTGATCGGGCGCGAACTTCAGATCCTGCGCGCCCGCCGCCCCGGCACACAGCGCCAGCGCCGCAACGCCCGCGTAAAACACTGTCTTCATGATGCTCCTCCCGCTGCGTATGCCCACCATACGCATCTGTTCCCTTTTCGCGCTACCCGGAATCATTTTCCAAAGCGCTTTGGCTTTTGTGAGACTCGCGCATCGAGATCAACCTGTCAACAAAAGGATGAGAAAGGCTAAGTTTTGTTCCGTTTTTCGGTGGATTGGTCATTTCCCGATAACAAAATCTTCCTTTTGACCCACCCGGCACTTCCAGATAATGTCGTTAAGAGTTTAAAGCGCTTTGAGGACGTCGGCCACATGAACCTGAAGCAACTGGCAGAGTTTCTGGGCCTGTCCCAGACAACGGTGAGCCGGGCGCTGAACGGCTATCCCGAGGTGAAGGAGGCTACCCGCCTGCGGGTCGAGGCCGCGGCGCGGGCGCATGGCTATCGCCCGAACACCCGCGCCAAGAGCCTTGCGACCGGCCGCGCCATGGCGATCGGGCATGTCATCCCGATTTCCACCAAGCACGAGATGGTCAACCCGGTCTTCGCCGATTTCATCGCCGGCGCGGGCGAGCAGTATTCCAGGGCGGGCTACGAGATGCACCTGTCGGTGGTGAAGGACGAGGATGAGGCACGCGTCTATCACGAGCTGGCCTCCACCGGTAGCGTGGACGGCGTCATCGTGCATTCGCCGCGGGTGGAGGATCCGCGGATCGGCCTGCTGCGCGGCACGGGCATGCCCTTCGTGGTGCATGGCCGCGCCAGCGGCGAGAGCGCGCCCTATTCCTGGCTCGACGTGAACAACCGCCGTGCCTTCGCCCGCGCCACGGGGTTCCTGCTGGACCTCGGCCACCGGCGCATCGCGCTGATCAACGGGCTGGAGGAGATGGATTTCGCGCTGCGCCGGCGGCGGGGCTATGAAACCGCGCTGGCCGAACGGTCGGTCGCGGTCGACCCCGCACTGATGACCTCGGACGAGATGACGGAAACCAACGGCCACCGCGCCGCCCGCGCGATGCTGGCCCTGCCCGATCCACCGACGGCTTTCCTCGTCTCCTCGATGATCTCGGCGCTGGGCGTGCGCCGCGCGATCGAGGAGCGCGGGCTGCGCCTCGGCCGCGACGTGTCCCTGGTCACTCATGACGACGACCTGTCGTATTTCCGCAACTCGGACAGGGTGGAAGAGCCCATTTTCACCGCCACCCGCTCCTCGGTGCGCGAGGCCGGGCGGCTGGCCGCCGAGATGCTGCTCTCGATCATCGAAAACCCCGCGTCAGCGCCGCGCACGCGGCTGCTGGAGGCCGAGCTTACCCTCGGCCGCTCCACCGGACCGGCCCGCGCGAAGGCAGCGTCATGAGGCATTCCCGCCGCGATTTCCCCGAAGGGTTCCTGTTCGGCGCCGCCACCTCGGCCTACCAGATCGAGGGGCACGGCTTCGGCGGCGCGGGCCCGACCCATTGGGACAGCTTCGCCGCGACGCCCGGCAATGTCGCACGGGCCGAGAACGGCACGCGCGCATGCGACCATTACCACCGCCATGCCGAGGATCTGGACCTCATGCAGGCGGGCAATTTCGACGTCTACCGCTTCTCGACCTCCTGGGCGCGGGTGCTGCCCGAGGGGCGCGGCGCGCCCAACCCCGAGGGGCTGGATTTCTACGACCGGCTGGTGGACGCGATGCTGGAACGCGGGCTGAAACCCGCCGCGACTCTCTATCACTGGGAGTTGCCCTCGCCCCTCGCCGATCTGGGCGGCTGGCAGAACCGCGACATCGCGGGATGGTTCGGCGATTTCACCGAGGTGATCATGCGCCGGATCGGCGACCGTATCTGGTCCGCCGCGCCGATCAACGAGCCATGGTGCGTGGGCTGGCTGGGCCATTTTCTGGGCCAGCACGCGCCGGGGCTGCGCGACATCCGCGCCACCGCGCGCGCGATGCATCACGTCCTGCTGGCCCACGGAACAGCAATTCGGGCGATGCGCGGGCTGGGCATGTCCAACCTGGGCGCGGTGTGCAATTTCGAATATGCAGCGCCTGCCGATGATGGCCCCGAGGCCCGCGCGGCGGCGCGGCTTTATGATGCCTATTACAACCGGTTCTTTCTGTCGGGCCTGTTCCGCGGCGAATACCCTGCCGAGGTGATGGAGGGCTTCGCCCCGCACCTGCC
>JBAVQZ010000128.1:0-1816 GCA_049694515.1 Paracoccaceae bacterium
GGCTGAACCTGATCCAGCAGGCGTTGTCGATCTATGACGGCGAGCTGCGGCTGGCGGTCTGCAACCGGATGTTCCGCGAGATGTTCGACCTGCCCGAGGCGCTCGTCACCCCCGGCGCCCGGTTCGAGGACACGATCCAATTCCTAGTGGAGCGCGGCGAATACGGCCCAGTGGACGACCCCGAGGAGGCAGTGCGCGAGCGGGTCGAGCAGGCCCGCGCGTTCGAGCCGCATTACATGGAGCGCACGCGGTCGAACGGGCGCACCATCTCGGTCGAGGGCAGCCCGCTGCCGCAGGGCGGATGGGTCACTGTCTATACCGACATTACCGGCATCAAGCGGCAGGAGGAGTTGCTGCGCACCCGCTCGGAGGTGCTGTCCGACCAGCTTCTGGCCCATGCCGAGCAACTGGCCCAGACCAACCGCGAACTGGCCGCCACCAACGCCGCGCTGGAAGAGGCCAAGCGCCAGCTGACCGAGATGGAGGCCCGCACCCGCATGGTGACCGAGATGATGCCGGCCCATATCGCCCATGTCGGCCCGGACGGGCGCTATACCTATTCCAACCGGCGCCTGGGCGCGGTGCTGCCCGGCCGACGCGACGACATCGTGGGCCTGCACGGGGTCGAGGCGCTGGGGGTCGAGGCGTATTCCAAGATCACCCCGAACCTGGAACGCGCGCTGGCGGGCGAGTCCAGCGTGTTCGAGTTCGGGCACGACGAAAGCGGCCGCCGAATCCGCGTCGCCTTGACACCCGATTTCGCCAAGGGCGGTGTGGTGAACGGCGTCTACATCCTGTCGATGGACGTCACCGAAGAGGCGCAGGCCCGCGCGGCGCTGTCGCAGACCCACAAGCGCGAGTTGGCCGCGCAGCTGACCAGCGGGCTGGCGCATGATTTCGCCAACCTGCTGACCATCATCCTGGGTCTGCAAAGCAGGTTGGCGCCGCTGGCGCAGGGCGGCAAGGCGCAGGAACTGATCACCGCGACGCAGGTCGCCGCGCGGCGCGGTGGCACACTGCTGGACCGCATCGCCTCGATGTCCGGACGGCGGGAGATGAACCCGGCACCCACCGACCTGCCCGCCTTGCTGGCCGATCTCGAGACCCTCGCCGAGCCGACGCTGCCCAAGGACGTTACGCTTTGTGTCGAATGTGGCCCGTTCCCCGGCCCGCTGATGCTGGATGCCGGGGGGGTGCAGGACTCGCTTCTCAACCTGATCCTGAACGCCCGCGACGCCATCGGCGACGCCCCCGGCCGGATAACCCTGACCGCGACGCAGGTAGGCGACACCTGGGTCGAGATCATCGTGGAGGACACCGGCCCCGGCTTTGCTGGCGCCGCGCTGGAACATGCGCTGGACCCGTTCTTTTCCACCAAGGGGCAGGAGGGGTCGGGCCTCGGCCTGTCGATGGTCTATGACCTGACCAAGCTCAGCGGCGGGCGGGTGACGCTTGCCAACCATGCCGACGGTGCGCGGGTGACGCTGCGCCTGCCCCTGCGCCGCGCGGCTCCGGCCGCATCGCCGAAACTGGTGCTTCTGGTCGATGACTCGGCCGAAATACGCGAAACCGTGCGGGGCATGCTGACGCGGCTCGGCCACAACGTGATCGAGGCCGCCAGCGCCACCGAGGCGGAAGACCTGGCAGACCTTGCCGAGATCGACCTGATTCTTTCCGACATCAACCTTGGCAACGGGCCAAGCGGTCCCGAACTTCTGGACGCGTTCGCCGCGCGAGGGCATCCGGCGCGCAGCGCGTTGATGACAGCGCTGCCCGCCGACGACGCCACAAGGCAAGCCGCGGCGGCGCGCTATCC
>JBAVQZ010000129.1:0-3237 GCA_049694515.1 Paracoccaceae bacterium
GCACCTCGTCCAGGATCATCAGCGCGCCGGTCTCGTCGCAGAGATCGCGCAGCCCCTTCAGACACTGGTCGGGAACGACGCGGATGCCGCCCTCGCCCTGCACGGGCTCCAGCAGAACGGCGCCGACGTCAGGGTCGCGCATCGCTTCGCGCAGCGCGTCATGGTCGCCGAACTCCAGATGCACGAAGCCCGGCAGCAGCGGGCCGAAGCCCTTGGTCATCTTCTCCGACCCCGCGGCCGAGATGCCAGCCGAGGACCGGCCGTGGAACGCACCTGAGAAGGTGACGATCTTCACCCGCTCGGGCTGGCCCTTGTCGTACCAGTATTTGCGGGCCATCTTCACTGCCAACTCGCAGGACTCGGTGCCCGAATTGGTAAAGAATACCGTATCGGCGAAGGTCTTTTCGACCAGCGCGTCGGCCAGCGCCTGCTGTTCGGGTATCGTGTAGAGGTTCGACAGGTGCCAGATCTTGCGCGCCTGATCGGTCAGTGCCGCGACCAGTGCGGGGTGGGCATGGCCCAGCGCGTTCACCGCGATCCCCGCGCCCAGATCCAGGTATCGTTCCCCGTCGGTGGCGGTCAGCCAGGAGCCTTCGCCGCTGACGAAGCTGACAGGGGCCCGGTTGTAGGTCGGCAGGATGGACGGGATCATGGGCGGAGTCCTTGCTGTGGAAGCCCGATAGGTGCCTCAGGCACGGGGGCAAGTCAACGATTTGAAAGGGTTTTGGGAAAAGCGCCCAAGGGCGCGGGGCGACCGGGTTTCAGGCGCGGCGGCGTCGGCGCGGCAGGGCGGCGGTATGTCGGCGCATGGTCATGAGGCGACCGATTAGACGATATCGCGGAAGCTGTCCAGAAATTTGCGGGCGATTTGCTGCGTGCCGCGCCGCTTCGGCATTGCAAGCGTGCTGCCCGGCGCTATTGTCTCACTTGCGATCGGCCGGGACCGCGAGGCTCCATTTTCGATCGGGATATGAGGTTGCACTGCCAAGGTCTCCGCCATTGCACGAGCGGGCCGGGCAGATGCGGGAAAGTTCGGGCAACGGCTGAAATGGCCAAGATCGTCATCACTGGCAGCGGGACCTATGTCGTCGGCAAGAACGACGAGATCGAGTTCGATATTCCCGAAGGCGAGGAAGGCGCGATCATCACGATCGCGGCCGACCCGAACGAGAAGGTCGACAAGCTGAGGATCGATTTCCACGATGACTCGCGCGCCGACAAGGTGATCATCGACCTGTCCACCTTTTCCGGTGAAGACATCAAGAAAGACCTCAAGATCGACATCAACCATTACGGTCAGAACGACTCGGTCATCCTGAAGGGGGCGATGAACACCGGCGTCGATGGTAAGCACAACGAGAATTACACGTTCGAGTTCGAGGATGCCCAAGGCAATATCCAGACCGGGGTTCTCCACGCCAAGGATCCGCACAACCAGGACTTCTCGCAAAACCCCAAGCCGGTCATCATCTGTTTCGCGGAAGGCACGCTGATCGAAACCGATCGCGGTCCGATGCCTGTCGAGGGGCTTTCGGTCGGCGATCTCGTCCAGACGCAGGATCACGGCCTGCAGCCGATCCGCTGGATCGGGCGCCGCAACCTCGACACGCTCGACCTTGCAAGGGTTCCGACGCTGCGTCCGGTACGCGTTTCAAGGGGCGCGCTGGGCGGCGGCGTCCCGGCGTCGGATCTGATCCTGTCGCCGCGGCACCGGGTGCAGATCGAAGGCTGGCGCGCTCAGCTTCTGCTGGGTGAGGACCGGGTCCTCGTGCCCATCGGGCATCTGGAGAACGGCCGCACGATCCGGACGATACGCGACGCGCCGGGCGTGACCTATTTCCACCTGCTGTTCGACGCGCATGAGATCATCACGGCAAACGGCGCTCTGGCCGAGAGCCTGTTTCTCGGCGAGATGGCAATCGGGGCGCTGGCGCCGGCCGCCGCGGCCGAGATAGGCGCTCTTTTCCCGGAGTTTGCGTCCGGAGGGTCGTGGCTGATCCCGGCGGCGCGCTTTGCCCTGCGCCACGAGGCGGCGGCGCTGACGGCCCTGCCCGCCTGAACGGTCCCGTCAGGCCTTCATGCGGAAACCGCGGCTGAACCAGTACCAGCACAGCGTCAACACCGCCGCCGTCACGCCGCCGCAAACCACAAGACCCAGCACGGGGGAGCTGTCGGACTGGCCGATGATGCCGTAGCGCACCCCGTCGATCAGGTAGAATACCGGGTTGAAATGGGTGATCTGGCGCATCACCGGCGGCAGGTGGTCGATCGAATAGAAGGTGCCCGACAGGAAGGACAGCGGCGTGATGATGAAGTTGGTGATCGCCGCCAACTGGTCGAATTTCGACGCCAGGATAGCGGCGACGATCCCGAGGCTGGCCATGAAAGCCGATCCCAGCGCCACGAAGCCCACCGCCCAGAGCGGATGCGCCACACCCATGCCAAGAAATACCGCCATCACAAGACCGATGGCTGCCGCCACGAACATCCCGCGCGCCATTCCGCCGGCGGTATAGCCCAGCACCAGCTCCAGCGGCGACAACGGCGGCATCAGCGTGTCGACGATGTTACGCTGCACCTTGGCCACGGTGATCGACGACGAGGTGTTGGCGAAGGCGTTCTGGATCACGGTCATCATCAGGATGCCCGGGGCCAGGAACTGCACGAAGGGCACGCCCATCACCTCGCCCCGCGCGGGGCCGATGGCCAACGCGAACACGGTCAGGAAAAGCCCCGCGGTCACCAGCGGCGCGCCGACGGTCTGGATCCAGATGCCCATGAACCGCATGATCTCGCGCATGGCCAGCGTGTAAAGGCCCAGCCAGTTGACCCGCCCAAAGCGCCGCACGCCCATGCCGGTTGAATTTTCCATCGCCGTCCCCAATCTTGAATGGCTTCCTGCATCGGGCTTGTATCCCGATGTCGCTGACGAATAGAATAGGCGTCAGAAGAAATTCTCCAAGGCCGCCGGATGAAATAGGGTACAGCCCGCCGGGCGGCAGTAGCCAAGGAAACGCCATGTCCTGGACCGAAGAGCGTGTCGAGACGTTGAAGAAAATGTGGACCGAGGGTCAGTCGGCCAGCCAGATCGCCAAGGAACTGGGCGGGGTCACGCGCAACGCCGTGATCGGCAAGGTGCATCGGTTGGGCCTGTCCAACCGTGCTGGCGCCGCGCCGGCCGCCTCCAAGCCCGAGCCGGTGGAAAAGCCGACCCCCGTCGCCGAGGCGCCCGCAGCC
>JBAVQZ010000130.1:0-2040 GCA_049694515.1 Paracoccaceae bacterium
TGTCGGCCCCGTCGCCGCCGGTCAGCGTGTCGTTGCCGGCGCCGCCGTCGATCACGTCGTCGCCGGACCCGCCGGTGATCGTGTCATTGCCGTCGCCGGCCGAGATGTTCACCCCCGCGCCGTCGGCCGAGGCATCCACGCTGTCATCCTGCGCGGTCAGCGTCAGGCTCTCGATCTCGCTGAAATTCACGCTGCCGGTGCCGTCGGTCAGCGTGCCGGCCTCGTCGCCGGAATAGCTGCCGCTCACCCCCGCGCCAAGTGCCGAGAAATCCAGCGTGTCGTCGTCCGTGCCGCCTTCGCCGCCCGCCACGGTGTCGTTGCCGAAGTCGTCGTGGAAGGTGATCGTGTCGGCCCCGTCGCCGCCAAGGATCGTGTCGTCGCCGGTGCCGCCGTCGATCACATCGTCATCGCCCGCGATCGGCACCGTGTCGAAATGAACGTCCGTCAGATAGAGCGCCTGACCGCCCCGGTCGCCGTTGGAATAGATCACCTCGATCGACGCGACGGGACCGCCGACCTCGACCAGCACCGATCCGGCGGCCTCGTCGGCATTGTCGCTGCCGTTGCCGGCGGTTATCTCGTTGCCCGAGATGCTGTCGTCACCCGCCGCCGTAAGCGTCACGGCGACCGGGTTTCCGTCGGCGTCATAAGCGTTGACGGTGACGATGTCCTGCCATGATCCTGTGTCGATGTCATTGATTCGGAACGAGACATTTTCGACCGTGCCTTCCAGGCCCGAATCGGGATCGGTGGAAAAGTCGAAATGCGCGCGTGTGGTTTCGGTCACCCGGTTGTTACGGCCGCCGTTGCCGCCGAGATAGAGGCCCGAACTCGTGTCGAAGCCTTCTCCGGCCTCGACATATTCGGTGGTGCCGGTGACTTCGACCGCGCTGGTGTCGCCCGTCGTGTCGAAGCTGACGCCGACATTGATTCCGGCGCTCTGCTGGGTGAAGCCGCCGCTGATATCCGTTCCGTTGCCGCCCGCATCGCTCCAGTGCAGGGTGCCTTGCTGGGCCGTGGCCTCGGGCGCATCGCCATAAATCACGTCATCACCGGCGCCGCCGTCGATCGTGTCGGCCCCGGCGCCGCCGTAAACCGTGTCGTTTCCCGCGCCGGCGTCGACGGTGTCGTCGCCGCCCCTGGCGTCGATCACGTCGCCATAGCCGCCCGGCCCGTTGCCGGTGCCGTCATCGACCCGGTCGCCTTCGGGGTCGCCCGTGTAATCGGCGTCGATCAGGTCGTCGCCTTCGGTGCCGTCCACCAGGTTTGCGTTGTCATAGGCGGGCGCGCCGGTGGCGGAGGCGGAGTCGAGCGTGTCGACCGGTCCGTAGTCCGGTTCGAAATAGACGTTGCCGTCCGTGCCGAGGTAATAGGTGCCGGGCTCGGACGTGTTGGTGAAGGTCTGGTTGTTCCAGGTGCCCGACCATTCCCAGGTGCCGCTGCCGAGCGTGGTGTCGGTGGTGAACGTCGTCAGATCCCCGGTGATCGAGTCACCGGGGTCGAGCGACGAGTCACCCAACTCCACCAGATAGCCCTGTGGCATTGCCCTTGCCTCGAATTCTTGCGGGGTATGGAATTCCAGCCCCGGATTGATCGGAGGGTGCCCGAGGAATCTGGCGCAAGTTGGATGAAGATCGGGTTGCCCCGAGGCGAATCCGGGCGAATTGAGGGCGGAAAGGTTAAAAACCTCAGGCAGACAATTGTTTTTCCATGCGGAAATTGGTGATCGGCACGCCATGCCTGATCACGCTTTGACGTGCCTCAACGCGCCATCCGCGGCGTTCCAGGAAGCGCCGTGCAAGGTGGCTCGCCTCGGTCGAAAGCGCCGTCACGCCAAACGCGCGGGCCTGCATCTCCAGCGGATCGTAAAGCGCGCCGGCGACACCCCGGCCCATCCAGTCCGGCGCGACATAGAGGAAATCCAGATAACCGTCCGCGCTGAGCGTGGCGAAGCCGACCGCCGTGCCCCTGGGCGCCTCGGCGACAAGGCAGATGCCGGTCAGCAGCCGCTCCTCCCAATCCGCCGGGACGGGGCCGGGC
>JBAVQZ010000131.1:0-1952 GCA_049694515.1 Paracoccaceae bacterium
GGCCGCGCCACGCTGGGCCGGATGCTGGACTTGTTCGGCCGACCTTTGGATGACGGCCCACCGCTTGACGATGCGCCGCGCCGCTCGATCCGGCATGCCCCGCCGCCGCTGAGCGAGAGGCGCACGAAATCGGAAATCTTCGAGACCGGGATCAAGGCGATCGACCTGCTCTGCCCGATCGAGCGGGGGGGCAAGGCCGGGCTTTTCGGCGGCGCCGGGGTGGGAAAGACCGTCCTGATTGCCGAGATGATTTACAACATGTCCGGGGTCTACCAAGGCGTCAGCCTGTTCTGCGGCATCGGCGAACGCTCCCGCGAGGCGGAGGAGTTCCACCGCGAGCTGAGCGAGGCCGGTGTGCTTGAAAACACCGTCATGGTATTCGGCCAGATGAACGAACGACCGGCCGTCCGTTTTCGTATCGGCCATGCCGCGATGACCATCGCCGAGCATTTCCGCGACGAGTTGAACACCGATGTCTTGGTGCTGATCGACAACATCTATCGCTTTGTCCAGGCCGGGGCCGAGGTGTCGGGGCTACTGGGCCAGATTCCGTCGCGCGTGGGCTATCAGCCCTCGCTCGGGACCGAGATCGCCGAGTTGGAGGAGCGTATCTGCTCCACCGCATCGGGCGCGATGACCTCGCTCCAGGCGGTTTACGTGCCGGCGGACGATTTCACGGACCCGGCCGCCACGCATGTCTTCGGGCACCTCTCCGCCTCGGTCGTGTTGTCGCGGAAAAGGGCGGCACAGGGTCTTTATCCGGCGCTCGACCCTCTCGAGTCCGCCTCGAAAATGCTAACGCCCGGCATCGCCTCCCCGCGCCATGAAAGGGTGGCGCGCGCGGTGCGCCGCAAGCTGGCGGAATATGAAAGCCTGAAGGACGTGATCGCCATGCTGGGGCTGGAGCAGCTTTCGGTCGAGGATCGCAGAACCGTCGCCATCGCCCGGCGGCTGGAGCGGTTCCTGACCCAGCCCTTCCACGCGACCGAGCAGTTCACCAACGCGCCGGGCCGCCGCGTCAGCCTGGAAGAGACCCTGGAAGGCTGCGAGAAGATCCTGTCCGGCGCCTTCAACGACCGGCCCGAGCGGCACCTCTACATGATCGGGGCGATCGAGGAAGCCGGGAGCGACGAGGAATGAGCGCCGCGCCCGTGCATATGCGCCTTGAGGTCTTCACGCCGACCGGTCAATTGGTGGAGAGCGATGCGGTCAAGGTGCTGGCCGAGGGGTCCGAGGGGCTGTTCGCGCTTCTGCCCCGCCATATCGATCTGGCCGCGGCGCTGCCGCCGGGCCTGTTCACCTATGTCACGCCAGACGGGCACGAGCATTTCCTGGGCATCGACGAGGGCGTGCTGGTCAAATGCGGCGATGCCGTGCGCGTTTCGACCCTCGATGCCTTCGAAAGCGACGACCTGGCGGCGCTTCGGGAACGGGTCGCCGACCGCTTTCTGAGCCTCGACGAAGAAGAGCGCCAGGCCCGCGGCGCGCTGGCCCGCCTTGAGGCCGGCGTGATGCGCCATGTGCTGGAGATCGAGCGATGAGCAAGCCGGAGAACGACCTTGAAGACACGGTCGGGCGCAAGGCCGAACGGCGCCGCCGTGCGCGGGAAGAGGGACGGCACACCGTCTGGTTCGGTGTCGGCATGTTCGGCCTGGTCGGATGGGCGGTGGCGGTCCCGACGCTGGCAGGTGTGGCGCTTGGTCACTGGCTGGACGCGCGCTTTGCCGGCCCGCCGTCATGGACCATCACCGGGCTGGTCGCGGGCGTCGCCATCGGATGCCTTAACGCCTGGTGGTGGATGCAGCGCGCCGGCCGTCAGGACGATGGGAAAGGGGGCGGCGAATGACTGGGACGCTGATCGGCGATCTTGTCATGGGCGGGCTGGCCGGGCTGGCGCTGGGCGGGCTGCACCTGCTGTGGCTGGGCCGCGCGGTGGCGGGGCTTGGCCAACC
>JBAVQZ010000132.1:0-8066 GCA_049694515.1 Paracoccaceae bacterium
CGGCGGTGTTGTGAACCTCGCCGGCCGGCGGCGTGACGGCGGCGCGCAGCCCCTCGGCGCCGGGCGCGAACTGCCAGCTGCCGAAGATGATTGCCAACTGCATCAGCAGCACGACACCGATCAACCCGCCCAGCGGCATGTATTTCGCCATTTCCGCCTTCAGCTCGGCGAAATCGACGTCCAGCATCATCACCACGAACAGGAACAGAACCGCCACGGCGCCGACATAGACGATGATCAGCAGCATCGCCACGAACTCGGCCCCCAGCAACACGAAAAGCCCCGCCGAGCTGAGGAAGGCCAGGATCAGCCACAGCACCGAA
Organism: Paracoccaceae bacterium; assembly: GCA_049694515.1. Lineage (GTDB taxonomy): Bacteria > Pseudomonadota > Alphaproteobacteria > Rhodobacterales > Rhodobacteraceae > JADQCB01. The sequence goes on from JBAVQZ010000132.1 coordinate 324, forward strand.
TGCACCGGGCTTCGGGACACCACGACGAGCAGCCCCGCAACGACGGCGACAATGGCAAAGCAGTAGAATGCAAGATCCGCCACGCTCATTCGCTTTCCTCCTCGCTCTCGTTGAACACGCTCTGTGCGATCTGAAGCGCGCGGGTCATCGCAGGGATGCCGCCCAGCATGGCCATCTGATAGATCACCTCGCCGATCTCCTGCTGGCTGGCGCCGGCCTCCAGCGCGTGGCGCACGGTGATACGGAACTGCGGTTCGGCCTGCGCGCCAAGAACGGTCAGCCCGGCCAGCACGACCAGAAGCCGCGTCTTGGCGTCCAGCCCGTCCTTGTTGAAGGCGTTGCCCCACATCATGTCCATGAAATTCTTGGGCATGGTGGGCATGATCTTGTCGAACCCGTGCACCTGGAAGCTTTCCAGCGCCGGGTTGAACGCCTTCGCCATCGCGTGGCTCTGTTCCATCATCTGTTCGAAGAGCTTGCTGAAATCGGTCATCGGTAGGGCGCATCCAGTTCCAGATTGCGCGCGATCTCGGCTTCCCAGCGGTCGCCGTTCTCCAGCAGCTTCTGCTTGTCGTACATCAGCTCTTCGCGCGTCTCGGTGGCGAATTCGAAATTCGGCCCCTCGACGATCGCATCGACCGGGCAGGCCTCCTGGCAGAAGCCGCAATAGATGCATTTGGTCATGTCGATGTCATAGCGCGTGGTGCGGCGGGAGCCATCCTCGCGAGGCTCGGCGTCGATGGTGATCGCCTGGGCGGGGCAGATCGCCTCGCACAGCTTGCAGGCGATGCAGCGCTCTTCGCCGTTGGGATAGCGGCGCAGCGCATGCTCGCCCCGGAAGCGGGGCGAAAGCGGTCCCTTCTCATGCGGATAGTTCAGCGTCGCCTTTGGCGAGAAAAAGTATTTCAGCCCCAGCTTGAAGCCGGCAAAGAAGTCGGCAAGCAGGAAATAGCGGGTCGCGCGGGTATAGTCGATTGCCATGGATCAGCCTCCGATTGCCCAGCGGGCATAGGCCCCGCCGAAGAGTTCGAAATGCGCGGCGAAGGAGACCAGCACCACCCAGACCAGCGACATGGGCAGGAACACCTTCCAGCCCAAGCGCATCAGCTGATCATAGCGGTAGCGCGGCACGATCGCCTTCACCATCGCGAAGAGGAAGAAGAAGACGGCCATCTTGGCCACCATCCACAGCGCCCCGTCCGGCAGGCCGGGAATGGGCGACAGCCAGCCGCCGAAGAACAGCAGCGAGATCAGCGCGCACATCAGGAAAATGGCGATGTATTCGCCGGCCATGAAAAGCAGGAAGGGCGTCGCGGAATATTCCACCTGGTAGCCAGCCACCAGTTCCGACTCGGCCTCGGGCAGGTCGAAGGGCGGGCGGTTGGTCTCGGCCAGGGCCGACACGAAGAACAGCACCACCATCGGAAGATGCGGCAGCCAGTACCAGTTGAACAGGCCCAGGCTGCCGTCCTGCGCGTGGACGATGTCGGTGAAGTTGAGCGAGCCGGTGGACATCACGACCCCGATGATGATCAGCCCCAGCGACACCTCGTAGGAGATCATCTGCGCCGCCGAACGAAGCGAACCGAGGAAGGCGTATTTGGAGTTGGACGCCCAGCCGCCCATGATCACGCCATAGACCTCGAGCGAGGAGACCGCGAAGACGAACAGGATCGCCACGTTGATATTGGCCAGCACCCAGCCGTCAGCGAAGGGGATCACCGACCAGGCCAGCACCGCAAGCACGAAGGACAGCAGCGGCGCCAGGAAGAACACGGCCTTGTCGGCGCCGGCGGGCACGACGACCTCTTTCAGCACGTATTTCAGCGCATCGGCCACCGATTGCAGCAGCCCGAAAGCGCCCACCACGTTCGGCCCCCGCCGCATCTGCACCGCGGCCCAGATCTTGCGGTCGCCATAAACCAGAAACAGCAGGCTGATCATCACGAAGCCGACGACCAGCAGCCCCTGCGCCGCGATCAGCACGAAGGTTCCGAAACCGGTGTTTAGAAATTCTGCCATTCTTGCCCCGTCCCCTCAGACCGTCGGTATTCCTTCATCGGCGCAATGCGCCACCGTCTTTTCGGCGTCAATGGTCTGCACGCCGCGCGGCAGCCCCGGCGAGATGGTGTAAACAGCATCTGCCCGCCAAACGCCACCCTCTTGTGCCACATTCGTGCGGATGTGGCGTGCGAAGCCGTAGCCCCGTATCAGCGCGTATTGCGCCGCGGCACAATCTGCGTAGTGGCCCAGATCCTCCTGCCCGCGCGCGCCCTTCATGCCGACCATGAAATTCACCAGATCCCCGTCCAGAAGCCGCGTCTCCACCCCGAGGTAGCTGGGCGAGAAAGCCGCCTTCGACGCGTCCTCCGCCCCGCCGCAAGCGGCGAGGCCCAGAAGCAGGGGAAGCACGAAACGCGACATGCCCGGCCTTACTCCGCCGCCATCGGCGCGGCCCGGCGCGCCTTGGCGCGGGCCGAAAGCTCCGCCATCAGTTCCGAGGCCCGCGCGATCGGGTTGGTCAGGTAGAAATCCCCGATGATATTGCGGAAATCGGCCTTGGCTGGCGCCTTGAGAGGCGGTTTCTGCCACTCGTTCCCGGGCACCCGGTCGACCTGTGCCAGATGCGGCACCTCCGCCACCAGCGCCTGTCGCAGTTGCGCGAGGCTGTCATAGGGCAGTTGCGCGCCCGCTTCTGCCGACAGCGCGCGCAGGATGGCCCAGTTCTCCTTCGCCTCACCCGGCGGGAAGCCGGCGCGCAGCGCCAGCTGCGGGCGGCCCTCGGTGTTGACGAAAAGGCCCTGCTCCTCGGTATAGGCGGCAGCCGGCAGGATCACGTCGGCGCGGTGCGCGCCGCGGTCGCCGTGGCTGCCCTGGTAGATGACGAAGGGGCCGTCGCCGATGCCGATCTCGTCCGCGCCGAGGTTATAGATCACCTCGGCCCCGTCCATCGCGGCGTCCATGCCGCCCTCGGTCACGGCATCGACATCCATCGCGCCGACGCGCCCGGCGGCGGTGTGCAGCACCAGAAGCTTCGCATCGGTCCTCTCGCACAGCGCCATCGCCTGGCTCAGCACGGCCTCGCCGTCGGCCTCGACCAGGGCGCCCTGCCCGATGATCACGAGGCCGGGTCCCTCGCCTTCGGCGCCTTTCGACGCATGTTCGATCAACGTGTCACGCCCGGTGCCCAGATGCGCGTAATCATAGGTCAGATCCGCCGCCTCGCCGATCACGGCGACGTTCGCGCCCTTCAGCCAGGCCTTGCGGATGCGCGCGTTCAGAACCGGCGCCTCGGCGCGCGGATTGGTGCCGATCAGCGTGATGCGCCTGGCGGTGTCGATCTCTTCGATCGCGGCGGTCCCGACATAGGCCGACCGGTTGCCAGCGGGCAGCTTCGCCCCGTCGGTGCGGCACTCGACATTGCCACCCAGCCCTTCGACCAGCTGCTTCAGCGCGAAGGCGGCCTCGACCGGGGCCAGATCGCCGACAAGCCCGGCGACCTTCTTGCCCTGCATCGCCCCGGCCGCCTTTTTCAGCGCCTCAGGCCAGGTCGCAGGGCGCAACTTGCCATTCTCGCGGATGTAGGGCCGGTCCAGCCGCTGGCGGCGCAGCCCGTCCCAGACGAAGCGCGTCTTGTCGGAAATCCATTCCTCGTTCACGCCGTCATGGTTGCGCGGCAGGAAGCGCATCACCTCGCGTCCTTTCGTATCGACCCGAATGGAGGCGCCCATCGCGTCCATCACGTCGATCGATTCGGTCTTGGTCAGCTCCCACGGCCGTGCGGTGAAGGCGTAAGGTTTCGACACCAGCGCGCCCACCGGACAAAGGTCGATGATGTTGCCCTGCAATTCGCTGTCCAGCGTCTCGCCCAGGTAAGAGGTGATCTCGGCGTCCTCGCCGCGGCCCGTTTGCCCCATCTGGGTGATGCCCGCCACCTCGGTCGTGAAGCGCACGCAGCGGGTGCAGGAGATGCAGCGCGTCATGTGCGTCTCGACCAGCGGGCCAAGATCCAGATCCTCGACCGCGCGCTTGGGCTCGCGGAAGCGGCTGAAGTCCACCCCGTAAGCCATTGCCTGGTCCTGCAGATCGCACTCGCCGCCCTGGTCGCAGATCGGGCAGTCCAAGGGGTGGTTGATCAGCAGGAATTCCATCACCCCTTCGCGGGCCTTCTTGACCATCGGGCTGTTGGTGCGGACCTGCGGCGGCTGCCCCTCGGGACCGGGGCGCAGATCCTTGACCTGCATCGCGCAGGAGGCCGCCGGCTTGGGCGGCCCGCCGACCACCTCGACCAGGCACATGCGGCAGTTGCCCGCGATCGACAGACGCTCGTGGTAGCAAAAGCGCGGAATCTCCACGCCCGCCTGCTCGCAGGCCTGAATCAGGGTCATGGCGGGGTCCACCTCGACCTCGCGCCCGTCGATGTTGATCGTCCTCAGGTCCGACATAGGATCTCACTTCGCTCTTAGCATCACGCCGATCTGGCTGTTTCTCTCGATCTCGTAACGGCCCACCTTGCAATAGGTTTCGGGCTCGCCGTCCTTGACCCCCTGCGAGACAAGGTAATCCTTCGCCATGCCCTTGACCCGCGCCTTGTCCTGCTTGTTGGTTACGAAGGCCTCGATCTCATCGTCCGAGAACCCTTCGGCCCGGGCCTTCGATTGAAGCGACCGGGCGAAGAGATAGGCCTGGAACATCCGCGGCGAAATGCTGTCGCAGTTCAGGCGGATCATGTCCGCCGCCGCGATCATCGCCAGCGCCTCGTTGATCTCCTTGTGCTCGCGCAGCGTGGGCGCCGCGGCGGCCCCGCCGAGCGCGCTGGCGCACAGCAACGCCGCGGCAAGCACCAGCCCGGAAAAGGCCCGCTCGATCAACGACACATCTCGGGAAATGGTGACGGCGCGGGTCATGACGCTCCGCCCCCGGTGCGGTCGGTCGCCGGCCATTCCTTGAACGCCAGCACGTAAAGCATGACGACGTTGACCAGCGGAATGATCATCAGCAGCGCGATCCATCCATTGTGACCGGTTCGCTGCCACAGCTTGTAGAAAGGCACGACGACCAGCACGGCATAGATAAGCAGCATGAAGAAACCGCCGCCGTGAATATACCCGTAAGCCATCATTGGCTTCTCCTCACTCTGCCGCCACGGCCGACACGCGGCCCGCGCGCTTGTGCTTGATCCGATCCTCGATCTCGTCGCGGAAATGCCGGATCAGGCCCTGGATCGGCCAGGCCGCGGCATCGCCCAGGGCGCAGATCGTGTGTCCCTCGACCTGCTTGGAGACGTCCAGCAGCATGTCGATCTCTTCCGGCTCGGCCTCGCCGGTGACCAGTCGTTCCATCACCCGCATCATCCAGCCTGTGCCTTCGCGGCAGGGGGTGCACTGGCCGCAGCTTTCATGCTTGTAGAACTTCGCCAACCGCCAGATCGCCTTGATCACGTCGGTGGACTGATCCATCACGATCACCGCCGCCGTGCCGAGACCCGATTTCTGTTCTTTCAGCCAGTCGAAATCCATGATCGCGTCCTTGGCGATCGCGCCGGGCAGCAGCGGCACCGAGGATCCGCCCGGAATCACCGCCTTGAGGTTGTCCCAGCCGCCCCGGATGCCGCCGCAATGCCGTTCGATCAGTTCTTCAAAGCTGATCGACATCGCCTCTTCCACCACGCAGGGATTGTTCACATGCCCCGAGATGGCGAAAACCTTGGTGCCCGCGTTGTTCGGCCGGCCGAAGCCCGAGAACCACTCTGCCCCGCGGCGCAGAATCGTGGGCGCGACGGCAATGGATTCGACGTTGTTCACCGTGGTCGGGCAGCCATAGACCCCGGCCATCGCCGGGAAGGGCGGCTTCATGCGCGGCATGCCCTTCTTGCCTTCAAGGCTTTCCAGCAGCGCGGTTTCCTCGCCGCAGATATAGGCGCCCGCGCCGTGATGCAGGTAGATGTCGAAATCCCAGCCCGACCCGGCCGCGTTCGGACCGACCAGCCCGGCCTCGTAGCATTCGTCAATCGCGGCCTGCAGCGCCTCGCGCTCGCGGATATACTCGCCCCGCAGATAGACGTAGGAGACATGCGCGCCCATCGCGAAACTGGCGATCAGGCAACCCTCGATCAGCGTGTGCGGATCGTGGCGCATGATCTCGCGGTCCTTGCAGGTGCCCGGCTCGGATTCGTCGGCATTGACCACCAGATAGGCCGGGCGGCCGTCGCTTTCCTTTGGCATGAAGGACCATTTCAGCCCCGTGGGGAAGCCCGCGCCGCCGCGGCCACGCAACCCGCTGGCTTTCATCTCCTCGATGATCTTGTCGCGGCCGCGCTTGATGATGTCGGCGGTGCCGTCCCAATGGCCCCGGCGGCGCGCGCCGGCCAGCGTGCGCTCGTCCATGCCGTAGAGATTGGTGAAGATACGGTCTTCGTCCTTCAGCATTGCAAACCCTCAATTCTCCCGGCGCTTGCGCCAGATCTGATATGTCAGCACCAGCGCCCAGAACAGCGCCGCCAGCGCGGCAAAATCGAACAGGAAGGCATAGCGCGCCGGGAGGCCCAGCCACCCGCCGATCCATTGCGCCCCCAGCCATAGCAGGATCGTGAGGGCGATCACCAGCGCCGCCACCCGGCCCTGGCGTTCGGTCGCCTTTTCGTCGTCCTGCCCCCGTGTCATGTCCACCTCAATACACGCCGCCCTTGTCGACTTTCTTCGAGAAGGCCGTATCGCCGCCCCCGGCCAGCGTTCTGGCCTGCGCCACCCAGTCGTCGCGGGTGACACGGCCCCTGAAGCCCTTCAGGTTCTCGTCCATCCAGGCCACCTCGTCGGCGCCCCAGTTGGCCACCTGGTCGAAATGGTAGATCCCCAGATCGTGAAGCAAAGCCTCAAGTTTCGGCCCCACCCCCTTGATTTTCTTCAGATCGTCGGCCCCGCCCGCGCGCGGTGCATCCAGCGCCTCGGGCTTGCCGCCCTCCGCCGCCCCGGCGGCTTTCGGCGCCGGTTCGGTGTCGAACGACTCGAACGTGCGGGCGACGGCCTTCTCCTCCTTCTCGGTGTTTTCCTTCTCGGCCTCAAGCCCGGCATCGGCCTTGGCGACCGCTTCCGCCGCCTTCTTGGGCTGCGACGGGACGGAGGCCGGCCCCATCCCATCGGGCGAAGCGATATCGAGAGGGTCCACAGGCTCGGTCGCGGGGGCGGTGCGTGTCCGCTCGGCGGGTGCGCAGACCAACCAGCTCAGCGTCAGGCCGACCAGCGCCCCGGCGATAACGCCGACGAAGATCGCGCCAAGCGCCGGTGTGCCGCCGATCATGTTGAAGATCATAACCAGGAATCCGACGATCCCGGCCGCGATCCAGCACTTCAGCGCGCAGCCCAGTTCCCGTGCAGCCTCTGCCATGTGAATTTACCCCCTGAACCAGCTTTCAGCTTTGACTTTGTCTAATATACGTCGCCTTTCTTGACCCTGTCCGAAAACTCGGTGTGGCCACCCTCGGCAAGGGTCCTGGCCTGCCCGACCCAGCCGTCACGGCTGACGCGGCCCTTGAAGCCCTTGAGGTTCTCGTCCACCCAGGCGACTTCCGACGTGCTCCAGCCCGCGATCTGCTCGAAATGATAGACTCCAAGGGAATTGAGAAGCTTCTCCAGCTTCGGACCGACGCCCTTGATCATCTTCAGGTCGTCGGCCTTGCCGTCGCGCGCCGCGTCCAGCATCGCGGGCTTGACGCCGACCGGCTCGGCCCCCGGTGCCGGTTCCGAC
>JBAVQZ010000133.1:0-1886 GCA_049694515.1 Paracoccaceae bacterium
GACGACATCGACGGGCTGCTGACCGAGAACCGCATCTTCAAGCAGCGCAACTGCGACATCGGCGTGGTGACCGAGGAGGACATCCAGGAATGGGGTTTCTCGGGCGTGATGGTGCGGGGCTCGGGCCTGGCCTGGGATTTGCGGCGCAGCCAGCCCTATGAATGCTACGACGAGTTCGACTTCCGCATTCCCGTTGGCAAGAATGGCGACTGCTTTGACCGCTACCTGTGCCGCATGGCCGAGATGCGCGAGTCGACAAAGATCATCAAGCAGGCCTGCGAGAAGCTGCGCAACGAGCCGGGCGAGGTGCTGACCCGCGGCAAGCTGTCGCCGCCGAAGCGGGGCGAGATGAAGACCTCTATGGAGGCGCTGATCCACCACTTCAAGCTCTACACCGAGGGGTTTCACGTCCCCGAGGGGGAGATTTACGCTGCGGTGGAGGCGCCCAAGGGAGAGTTCGGCGTCTACATGGTCGCCGACGGCACCAACCAGCCCTACCGCGCCAAGCTGCGCGCGCCGGGCTTTCTGCATCTTCAGGCGATGGATCACATCACCCGCGGCCACATGCTGGCCGACGTGGCGGCGATCATCGGGACATTGGATGTCGTGTTCGGGGAGATCGACAGATGATCCTTTCCCGCGGCATCGCACGGAATTCTGGGTGGGGACCCACCGGGCAGGGGCATGACGCCTCGCGCCCACTCAAAGCCGCCGGAATTTTTCGGCGCGAAGGAGGAAGACCCATGAAAACCACCCTCAAGATCGCCGCCCTCTGCGCGGTAATGGCGCCTGCGGTTGCCTATGCCGACGGCACCGAAGTGACCGACGGACAGCTTCAGGCGTTCCGCTCGGCAATCACCACCGCCGGCTGCACGATCGACGACGAGTCGACCGCCGACATGGTCCAGCAGGCCACCGGCTATGACGAGGACACGCTGAAGGCGATCGTCGAGCAGCTGCGTGTCTATAACGAAATCGTGGATGCCTCCACGCAAGGCGGCATCACCCTGGTATCGGGAGATTGTGCAAGCTAATGCTCCGCCGTCTGCATCACGACCAGCCCGAGTCCTTCGCCTTTACGCCGGATAACCTGGCGTGGGCGAAGGCTCAGCTGACGAAATATCCCGAGGGCCGGCAGGCCAGCGCCATCATCCCGCTCCTGTGGCGTGCCCAGGAGCAGGAGGGCTGGCTGTCGCGCCCCGCGATCGAGCATGTCGCCGACATGCTGGAAATGGCCCATATCCGGGCGCTGGAGGTTGCGACCTTCTATTTCATGTTCCAGCTGTCGCCGGTCGGCTCGGTCGCGCACGTCCAGGTCTGCGGCACCACGTCGTGCATGATCTGCGGCGCCGAGGATCTGATCGGCGTGTGCCGGGAGAAGATTGCAGACAAACCGCACCAGCTGTCGGCCGACGGCAAGTTCAGCTGGGAAGAGGTCGAATGTCTCGGCGCGTGTTCCAACGCGCCGATGGCGCAGATCGGCAAGGACTACTACGAGGATCTCACCGCCGAACGCCTGGGCGAGATCCTCGACGAAATGGCGCGCGGCGAGGTGCCGGTTCCCGGGCCTCAGAACGGCCGTTATGCCAGCGAGCCGATGGACGGGCTGACCAGCCTGAAAGAGTTCGAGAGCGGCCACACGCGCTACAACGCGGCAGTTCAGCTGGCGGTCGATCTGGGCGATACGGTCAAGCGGATCGACGGCAGCGAGGTGCCGCTGCTGACGCCCTGGGGCAAGCAGAGCGCCGAGCGCGAGATAACCGCCGAAGCGCGGCCGAAGAAGGAGATGCGCCCGACCGAAGGCGTGCCCGCCGACGAGACCGGCATCGACAACCGCAAGGCGCGAGCCACCAAGAAGGCCGCGCCGCCGCCGTCGGAACCGGCAC
>JBAVQZ010000134.1:0-2837 GCA_049694515.1 Paracoccaceae bacterium
GTCGTGCAACGGAGTGAATGCCATTTCTGAACGCTCCTTGGTTCATGTTTTCCTTGGGTGTTATCACTCACCCTTGTGGAGTGCTAACGGAGTTGATCTAAGGAGTGGCACCGGCCGAGTCAACAACTTCGTGACGGAAAAAAACGCGGTATTCGACAGGGCCTCGAAGGCCCCCGTGACAAGGCCCGTCCGCGCCCCTATAACGACGCCGGATTGACAATGGACCAAGCGGAAAAGTTCGAATGACCATCAAAGTGATCGGCCACAAGGCCCCCGACACCGACTCGACCGGCTCACCCTTGATCTGGGCCTGGTATCTGTCGCAGGTCAAAGGCACCCCGGCCGAGGCCCGGCTGCTCGGCGCGCCCAACACCGAAGCCGCCTTCATGCTCGACCGATGGGGGTTCGACCAGCCCGAGATCGTCACCGACGTGACGGCGGGCGAGGATGTCGTCGTGGTGGACACCAACAACGTGGCCGAATTGCCCGCGTCCATCAACGAGGCCAACGTGATCGAGGTGATCGACCACCACATGCTCCAGGGCGGCCTCAAGACGAAGGCGCCGATCAGCATCACCATCCGCCCGCTGGCCTGCACCGCGACCATCATGCACGACCTCATGGGCGCTGATGCCGCGAAGATGCCCGACAACATCAAGGGCGCGATGCTCAGCTGCATCCTGTCCGACACGCTGGAATTCCGCTCGCCCACGACGACCGAGCATGACAAGGCGCTGGCTGAAAAGCTGGCTGGCGAGCTGGGCATTTCGATTCCCGACTACGCCGCCGAGATGTTCGCGGCGAAATCCGACGTGTCGGCCTTTTCGGACGCCGAGCTTCTGCGGATGGACAGCAAGGAATACGAGGTCGGCGGCACCAAGTTCCGCGTCAGCGTGCTGGAGACCACGTCGCCCGCGGCGGTGCTGAGCCGCAAGACCGGCCTCGTCAAGGCCATGAAGGACGTGGCGCTCGAGGACGGCGTCGATCAGGTGTTGCTATTCGTGGTGGACATCCTGAACGGCGAGGCGACCCTGCTTGTCCCCAACGATCTGGTGAAGACCCTGGCCGAGAAAAGCTTCGGCGCGACCGTGGACGGCGACACGGTGGTGCTGCCCGGCGTCGTCAGCCGGAAAAAGCAGATCATCCCGAACCTCAAGGTGTGAAGGACGGATCATGTCACAGGGGGCGCCAGCGGTGCCCCCTTTTCCTTTGAAAGGTTCCGGAATGACCCGCATCATCGAACGCCTTGCCGACGTGTCGGCAAATTACGACGCGCTTTTTGTCGATCTCTGGGGATGCGTTCACAATGGTCATCGCCCCTTCGACGAGGCCGTGGCCGCGCTTTCCGCCTATCGCGAGAAGGGCGGTATTGTCGTGCTGTTGACCAACGCGCCGCGCCACCGCAAGAGCGTCGCCCGGCAACTCGGCAAGCTGGGCGTGCCGGAGGATTGCTGGGACACCATCGCCACTTCGGGCGACAGCGCGCGGGCGGCGATGTTTCGCGGGGCGGTCGGTCAAAAGGTCTATTTCATCGGGGAAGGTCATGACCGGAGCTTCTTCGACCCGATACGGATTGTCGAGGATCCGGTCGCGATCGAGGAGGTTGCGCTGGAGGAGGCCGAGGGTATCGTCTGCACCGGACCGTTCGACCCGCATGCCGATCCGGCCGAGCTGCGCCCGCAGTTCCTCTATGCAAAGCAGAAAGGGCTGAAGCTGCTCTGCGCCAATCCCGATATCGTTGTGGACCGCGGCGAAACGCGGGAATGGTGCGCCGGCGCGCTGGCGCAGCTCTATACAGAAATGGGCGGCGAGAGCCTCTATTTCGGCAAGCCGCACCCGCCGATCTACGACCTTGCCCGGCGCCGGCTGGCGCAGGTGGGGCGCGTCACTGACGACCGCATCCTGTGCATCGGCGATGGAATGGCGACCGACATCCGCGGTGCGATGGGCGAGGATCTGGACAGTCTGTTCATTACCGGCGGCCTCGCCGCGAAAGAGACGCGCACCAACCGGCAACCGAATGAAAAGGCGCTTAACGATTTGATTCAGAATGAAGAAATCGCGCCGACCTACGCGATTGGCTTTCTCAGATAGCGCAGCGCCCGTTTCGACACGGCAACAATATTTCATTTTTCCGGATCATTTCGGCCCGAAAATTACTTTGCCGATTGCGCCCTTCGCACGGCCCGGTTATGCTGCATTGCAACATGACACCGGGGGAGCGACCCAATGCTCGACAACATGCCACGCGGAACGATCTGCATCGAGGATATCGAGATCGGCATGCGCCGCCATCTGCGCAAGACCGTGACCGACCGCGACATCGAGCTGTTCGCCGAGGTCTCGACCGACCGCAACCCCGTGCATCTGGACGACGATTATGCCCATGACACGATCTTCGAGGGGCGCATCGCGCACGGGATGCTGACGGCGGGGCTGATCTCGGCGGTGATCGGCGAGCAGCTGCCGGGGCATGGGTCGGTCTATCTGGGCCAGACGCTGAAATTCCTCGCGCCCGTCCGCCCTGGCGATGTCGTCTTTGCCGAGGTCGCGGTCACCGCGATCGACCACGGCAAGCGCCGGGTCACCCTTGATTGTCACTGCGCCGTGGGCGATACGGTCGTCCTGAAGGGCGAGGCGCTGGTGATGGCGCCAAGCCGTAAATTCGACTGACGGCGCCGGCCCCCGGTGCCTCCGGGGGACCATGAAGACCTTTACCACCTGGACCGGCCTGAACTCCGAAGATCGTGGCGCATCGGCCGCGATCGGCAATTTCGACGGGGTGCACCTGGGCCATCGGGCGGTGATCGACCTTGCCCGGCAACAGGCACAGCGCA
>JBAVQZ010000135.1:0-5928 GCA_049694515.1 Paracoccaceae bacterium
TAGGCTGCACATAATAGCCCTTCGATAGCCCATCGGGCAGGCCTGGGCAGCCGGTCACCAGCGTTGCGCCCTCGGCGATGCCCGCCTAAATCAGGGACTGGATGCGATCGAACTGGGCCTTGTTGACCACGGGGCCGAGCGCCGCGTTCCCGGTTGGGTCACCCACCGAATAGGCCTCGGCGGCTTCGCCGGCGAAGCGCTTGGCGTCTTCCATCCGCTCGGCGGGAACGAGCATCCGGGCCGGGGAACGGCAGGCCTGACCGCAATTGACGTAGCAGGCGTCGACACCGTCCTTCACCGCCTGTTCGAGGTCGGCGTCGCGCAGGATCATGTTGGCCGATTTTCCGCCGAGTTCCTGCGCCACGCGCTTGACCGTCTCGGCGTTGGACCGCGCCACGGCGATGCCCGCGCGGGTCGAACCGGTGATCGAGACCATGTCGACGTCGGGGTGGCACGACAATGCCGCGCCCGCTGTCTCTCCGTTGCCGATGAGACGTAGCGCGTCGTGCGTTGGATGCCGGAGTCGCGGTGCGCGGTTATGTTTCGGTCGGGTTCGACCTCAATGCCATCATAGCTGCCGCCAAAGCGATTGGGACACATCTGGACCGGCCCTTGATCGGCGGCTTTATGCTGGACGGATAGGAAGCCGCCTCCCTGAACAGAATCCAGGAGGCAGGAATAAAACCCAACGCTGTGGAAGGGTGGGCTTTCAAGTTCGCGCATACCATCCGTGATCGGATCGCCTAATCTTCTGCTGCGCCGACAATGGCGCCGCTTCTTTCCAATCGCTCGATGTCCTCCGAAGTGAACCCCGCAGCGTATAGAATGTCACGGGTATGCGCGCCCAGTTCGGGGGCGGGAAGGCGCGGGGCGCATGGCGTGCGGTCGAGCTTGACCGGGAAGCCCAGCATCTGCACTGGACCGTGACCCGGATGCTCCACGTCAATGGCCATTTCCTGTGCCTGCACCTGCGGGTCGGCGAAAACATCGGCCAGGTCCTGCACCCGGCCGCAGGGGACGCCTGCGGCGTTCAGCCGTGCGATCCAGGCTTCCTGAGTGTCCGCGACCAGCTTCGCATCCAGCAACCCGTGCAGTTCGTCGCGGTGGGCGAAGCGCTTCTCGTTGCTGTCGAAACGCGGGTCCTGCATCAAATCGACCAGATCCAGCGCTTCGAAAAGGCGGCGAAGGATCGTGTCGTTCGACGGTGCTATGGCGATCTTGCCGTCAGCGGCGTTGTAAAGGCCATAGGGCGCGACCAAAGGGTGATCGTTGCCGGTGCGATCGGGCACGCGGCCGGTGGCAAAATATTCCGAGGCGAGATAGGCCATGATGCTTAGCGCGCCGTTCAGCATCGAGCTTTCCACATGCTGCCCGCGGCCGGTGGCGTCCCGCCCGCGCAGGGCGCTGACGATTCCGAAGGCGCAATAGGTGCCGGCCAGCAGGTCGGTGATCGGCTGGGCCACGCGCATCGGCTCGCCATCCGCAGGGCCGTTGGTGCTCATCAGGCCGCTCATCGCCTGGGCGATGAAGTCGAAGGCCGGCCGGTCCACGTAAGGACCTTCGCTGCCGAAGCCGTTGATCGAGGCGGTGACCAGCCTCGGGTTGATCTCGGCCAGTCGTTCCTTGCCGAAACCCATCTTGTCCAGCACGCCGGGACGGAAATTGTCCAGCAGCACGTCGGCGCCTTCCAGCAGCCGCGCCAGGACCGCGCGGCCGTCCTGGGAATACAGGTCCAGCACGAGCGATTTCTTGTTGCGGTTGAAGCTGGCAAAATACCATGACAGCCCGTTGCGCATCGTGCCTTGCGCGCGGACCGGATCGCCCTGCGGCGTTTCGATCTTGATGACCTCGGCGCCCATGTCGCCCAGCAACATCGAGCAATAGGGCCCCGACAGAACCCTCGTCAGGTCGATCACCCGGATGCCGTCGAGCGGCAGTGGCGTTTCCGAATGGGCCATCGGCATCATCCGGCGGCGGGGCGCACGGCGTCGCGCGAGTGCAGCGCCAGCCGCGGGCCCGCCTTCATCACCTGGCCGGGCAGGGGGGTGCCGAGCGTCTCCTCCATCCAATGGGCGGTTGCGATGAGCGCGTCCAGATCGACACCAGTTTCCACGCCCGATTCTTCCAGGAGATAGACCAGATCCTCGGTGCAGATATTGCCAGTGGCGCCGGGGGCGAACGGGCAGCCGCCCAGCCCGCCGAGGCTTGACTCATAGCGCGTGATCCCCTCCATCAGGCCAGTATAGACGCAGGCCAGCCCCACGCCCCGCGTGTTGTGGAAATGCAGGGCAACGTCGATATCGGGCGCGTCGTGGGCCAGTGCCCGGCACCTTTCCTGAACCAGCGGCGGGGTCGCCATGCCAGTCGTGTCGCCCAGCGTGACGCGCGTCATCCCCAGGTCGCGATACGCGCGCGCAATATCGGTGATCGCCTTTACCGGAACATTGCCCTCGAATGGGCAGCCGAAGGCGGTGGCGATTGCGCCATACACGGAGATTCCGGCCGCTTCAGCGATGCGTGTGATCTCGCGGAAAGCTGCGAGCGACTCCTCCCTGCTGCAATTCACATTCGCCTGGTTGTGGCTTTCCGAGGCCGACAGGAACACCACCATCGCATCGACCCGCGCTTCGGCCGCACGGGCGGCGCCGCGCGCGTTGGGCACCAGCGCGGTCAACTCGACACCGCGGCTGCGGTCGATCCCGGCAAAGACCTCCGCGGCGTCGCGCATCTGTGGCACGGCGCGTGGCGAAACGAAGGAGCTGACCTCGAACTGGCGCAGACCTGCCGCAATCAGGCGGTTGACCATCTCGACCTTGATCTCGGTCGGCACCTGCCGGTGCAGCGCTTGCAAGCCGTCGCGCGGGCCGACCTCGGTGATGCCTGCGGATTTCGGAAATCCCTCGATCGCGGTGCGCGCCATCCGGTGTCCTCCCAAAAATGATTGATCCGGTCTACCGTCGTGGTATACCGTCACTGCGATGGGAGGGTCAATGCCGGCACAAACGACAGATGCGGTGGCTGGAAGCGCGCCGGAGCGGCTGGGCGACCAGGCGCTTGCGCGGATGCGCGCCGACATCCTGTCGCTGACGCTGGCCCCTGGGGAAGCGATCTCGGAGCGGGTTCTCGAGGCGCGCTATGGTGTGTCGCGGACGCTGATCCGCCAGGCGCTCGTCACCCTGATCCGCGAGGGGCTGGTTCAACGCGAGGCGCGCGGATATGTGGTAGCGCCGTTTGATCTGCAGCAGCTGCGCGAGGTGTTCGAGTTCCGCGAAGAGGTGGAGATGTCAGCGGTGCGCCTGGTGTGCCAGCGTGCGACGCCGGAGCAACTCGACGCGCTCCAGGCCACGGTGGATCGCGGACTTCACGCGCTGGCTCCCGAGGACTGGCTGGCCTCGGGGCTGGATATACATGTCGAACTGGCCGCGCTGTCCGGAAACCGCTTCCTGCGCGATGCGGTGCGCGATGCCGCTGCCCGCGCTCTCCGCGCCCGCTGGCTGCTCGCCAGCGACCCGGACGAGCGCAACATCGCCCATCGCGAGCATAGTGAAATCATCGATTTGATCCGGCGGGGTGAGGCCGACAAGGCGGCCCTCGCGCTGCGCGCCCACACGCGCAGCGTGCGCGATCAGATCATGAAGGCCATCGGCGAGGCCCGGCGTTACCTTGGCGCGCGTGGGCTGGTCGACGATGGCGGCAGCGCGTCGGGCGTTCCCTGACAACGCCGCGCGCGACGAAACCAAGGCAAAAGGGAGGAATGAATGTCTTACATCAGAAACATCTTCGGCGCGACGGTCATGGCCGCCGCCCTGAGCGCGACCGGCGCCAGCGCGGCGGAGTGCATCGCACCCGCCGATCCCGGCGGCGGCTGGGATTTCACCTGCCGCACGGTGGGGCAGCTTCTCTATGATCTCAAGATCGTGGACGAGCCGGTGCAGGTTACCAACATGCCCGGCGGCGTCGGCGCGGTGGCGTTCGCCAATGTCGCCTCGAAACGCGCGGACGACCCCGATTTGCTGGTCGCCACTTCGACCGTGGGCGTGACCCAGATCGCGCAGGGCAAGTATCCCGGTGACGTTAGCGTGATGCGATGGGTCGGGATGCTGGGCAGCGATGTCGGCGTAATCGTGGTGCCCAGCGACTCCGAATTTGGGTCGCTTGACGACCTGATGAACAAGCTCAAGGAGGATCCGACCTCCGTGCCCGTTGCTGGCTCCTCCGGCGCCGGCGGGTGGGACCATATCCGCCTGCTGATGCTGGCCGACGATGCGGGCATGTCTGGCGATGCCTACAAATCGATCCGCTGGGTGCAGTTCGACGGCGGCGGGCCCGCCGTAACCCAGATGCTGGGCGGACAGGTCGGCGCCGTCTCGACCGACCTGGGTGAGATCGCGGGTTTCGTGGAGTCCGGCGACATCAAGATCCTCGCCGCTCTGTCGGACGAGCGTGTGCCGGCCTTCCCGGATGCCCCGACCGCCAAGGAGCAGGGCTATGACGTGACCGGCTACAACTGGCGCGGCTTCTATACCGGCGGAGATGTCTCGGACGAGGCATATAACACTTGGGTCGACAAGCTGAAGACGCTCTACGACACCGAGGACTGGAAAGAGGCCGCGAAATCGAATGGTCTTGTGCCGGTCTGGCGCGGAGGCGACGAGTTCGAGGCGTATGTCAAGGACCAGTCCGCCAAGATGGAACAGATCTCTCGCGAGATCGGGGTCATTGAATGACAGACCGTATCGTCGGCCTGGCCTTTCTGGCCTTGTCGGTCTGGTACGGCGTGACCGCGGGGAACTACGAGGCGAGCTTCGGCGACCCTCTGGGCCCCGCGGCCTTTCCGATGATCATCGCGGTCCCGGCCGCGGTGATGAGCGTGGCCATGATCCTGCGCCCCGACCCGGATCCCGCCTTTGCGCGGGGCTGGCCGCTGGCCCGGCAACTGACCTCGCTGGCCGTGCTGCTGGGCTATGCCCTCCTTCTTGAGCGGCTTGGCTTTCCGCTGGCCACCATGCTGGCCACGGCGCTGCTGGCGCGGCTGATCGGGGCGCGCTGGAAACAGGCGGTTGTGTCGGCCGTGGCCATCGCGTTCAGCCTCTATTTCGCCTTCGATCACCTGCTTGGGCTTCCGCTGCCCTTCTATCCCGACATCATGGGCTGACGTCATGGAACTTCTCGATGCGCTGGCCTCCGGCTTTGCGGTGGCGCTGACGCCGACCAACCTTGCTCTGGCCTTCTTCGGATGCTTCACCGGCACCCTTATCGGCGCGTTGCCAGGCCTGGGTCCGGTCAACGGCGTGGCGATCCTGATCCCGCTGGCCTTCGCAATGAAGCTGGAGCCCGCCTCGGCGCTGATCATGCTGTCCTGCATCTATTACGGCTGTATGTATGGCGGACGCATCTCAAGCATCATGCTGAACATTCCCGGCGACGAGCCGGCGATCATGACTACGCTCGATGGCTATCCGATGGCGAAGGCCGGCAAGGCGGCCGAGGCGCTGGCGATCTCGGCTGTCGCCTCCTTCATCGGGGCAACCGTGGCGACGATCGGGCTGACGCTCTTTGCCCCGCTACTGGCGCAGGCCGCGATCCATTTCGGACCAAGCGATTATTTCGCGCTTTACGTCATGGCATTCGCCACCATCGGCGGCGTCGTGGGCGTAAACCCGGCCAAGACGCTTTTCGCGGCCTTTCTCGGGCTGATGCTGGCGACCGTAGGGCTCGACCCGGGCACCGGGACCGCGCGTTATACCTTCGGGTCGTTCAACCTTTACGACGGGTTCGACCCGATCGTCTCGATCGTGGGGCTTTTCGCGATCAGCGAGGTGCTGGTCTATTTCGAGACCGCGGTGCGCGACGCGGGGCGGGCCATGGTGCCGATGGGGCGGGCGCTGCCCCGCCTGCGCGAGGTGTTTCAGGGGCTCGGCGCCTCCT
>JBAVQZ010000136.1:0-4659 GCA_049694515.1 Paracoccaceae bacterium
GCACGGCGCATGTGGCGGGCACGCCTGGCGCGTGTGGCGGACTGGCTGATCGCCGGCGAGGCTGAACGGCGGGCAGAGGCGATGCCGGTCGCGCTGGAGAAAAGAGGCTCTGTTCAACTGGAAAACGGCTTTGTCCTGACCGCCGAGGCCGATCGGATCGACCGGCGCGCGGACGGGCGGCTGGTGATCTATGACTACAAGACCGGCACCCCGCCCACGCCAAAGCAGATGGACGCCTATGACAAGCAGTTGCTGCTGGAGGCCGCGATGGCCGAGCGCGGCGGGTTCGAAGGGCTTGACCCCGCCGAGGTGGACCACGTTGCCTATATCGGCCTCGGCGCAACCCCGAAATTCGTCGCCAACGCGCTGCAGGACGGGCTGGTCGGAAAGACTTGGGCCGGGCTTGGCGAACTGATCGAGAAATACCGCCATCGAAACCGTGGTTACATGGCGCGGCGGGTGATCTTCAGCCGGCAGATCGAAACCGATTACGATCACCTCTCGCGCTATGGCGAATGGGATGAAAGCCAGACGCCCCTGGTGCAGGAGGTTGGCGAATGAGGCGTGATGCGGCGACCGAGCGGCAGGTGCAGGCCGCCGATCCGGGCCTCTCCACCTGGCTGTCGGCCAATGCCGGCTCGGGCAAGACGCGCGTGCTGACTGACCGGGTGGCGCGGCTGTTGCTGGAAAACGTGCCGCCGCAGCACATCCTGTGCCTCACATATACAAAGGCCGCTGCCAGCGAGATGCAGAACCGGCTGTTCCGCCGCCTCGGCGAATGGGCGATGCTGGATGCCGGCGCGCTGCGCGACAAGCTGTTTGAACTCGGGCTTGAGCGCAGCCCGAATGACGCGACGCTTCGGACCGCGCGGCGGCTTTTCGCCCGCGCGATCGAGACGCCGGGCGGGCTCAAGATCCAGACCATTCACTCTTTCTGCGCCTCGCTCCTGCGACGGTTTCCGCTTGAGGCGGGCGTATCGCCGCAATTCGTCGAGATGGACGACCGCGCCGCCCGCCGCCTGCGCGAGGAAATCGTGGAAGAGCTTGCCGACGGTCCCGCGCCCGCGGCGTTCGACGGCATCGCGCGCTTCTTCACCGGCGAGGATCTGTCGAAACTGACCGAGGAAATCACGAAGCATCGCGGCAGTTTTCCGCCACAGCCTGATCCGGCGGCGGTTCGCGCGCTGTTCGACCTGCCGCCGGACTTCGACGAGGCGGATCTGCTGCAATCGGTCTTTCTGGGTGGCGAGGCCACGCTTCTCGCCGATCTGCTTCCGGCGCTGAAGGCCGGGAAGTCCACCGATGCCAAGGCGGCCGAAACGCTTGAGTCGCTCGACTTGTCGCGCCCCGACTCATCGACGCTGGAGGCGCTTGAGGGCGTCTTTCTGACCGGCCCCGGCGCGAAAGAGCCGTTTACGGCAAAGATCGGGTCTTTTCCGACCAAGGACACCCGGACCGCCATCGCGCCGATACAACCAGCGCTTGAGGATCTGATGAGGCGGGTGGAGGACGCGCGGCCCAAACGGCTTGCCCTGCGCGCGGCCGACAAGACGCTGGCCCTGCACCGCTTCGCCGCTGCCTTCCTGCCGGAATACGAGGCGCGCAAGCTGAGGCATGGCTGGCTTGATTTCGACGACCTGATCCTCAAGACGCGCGACCTGCTGACCAATCCCGGCGTCGCCGAATGGGTGCTGTTCCGTCTCGATGGCGGCATCGACCACATCCTTGTGGACGAGGCGCAGGATACAAGCCCGGTGCAGTGGCAGGTGATCGATCTGCTGAGCCGCGAGTTCACGGCCGGGCAGGGCGCGCGCCAAGGGGTGGGCCGGACGGTCTTCGTGGTGGGTGACAAGAAACAGTCGATCTATTCCTTCCAGGGGGCGGACCCTGACGGGTTCGACCGGATGCGCGCGCATTTCGGCGCGCGGCTGGCCGACGCCGACGCCGCGCTGCAGGACCTGCTGCTGGAATTCTCATTCCGCTCCTCCGACGCGGTGCTGCGCGTCGTGGACAACACGTTTCACGAAACAGCGCGGCAAGGCCTGGGGCGAGAGGTTTTGCACCGCGCCTTCAAGTCCGACATGCCGGGGCGGGTGGATCTTTGGCCGGTGATCGAGCAGGAGAACGAGCCCGACCCCCCGGAATGGTCCGATCCCGTCGATACGCTGGCGCCCGAGCATCACATGGTCCGCCTGGCGGGTCGCGTGGCCAAGGAAATCCGCCGCATGATCGACCAGGGCGAAACCTTGTGGGGAAAGCGGGATGGCGAAGCGTATCGCCGCCCGGTGCGTGCCGGGGATTTCCTGATCCTGGTGCAGCGCCGCTCGGCCCTGTTTCACGAGATCATCCGCGCCTGCAAATCCGAAGGGCTGCCGATCGCCGGGGCCGATCGGCTGAAGATCGGTGGCGAACTTGCGGTTAAGGACCTGTCTGCGCTGCTGTCTTTCCTGGCCACGCCGGAAGACAGCCTGTCCCTCGCCGCCGCTCTGCGCTCGCCGCTGTTCGGCTGGAGCGAGGCCGACATCTACGACCTTGCCGCGGGGCGCGCGGAAAAATTCATGTGGACGACGTTGCGGAACCGAAAACAGGCGTATGCAGAGACACTAGAGGTGCTCGACGCGCTGCGCGACGATGCCGATTTCCTGCGCCCCTATGACCTGATCGAACGCATCCTGACACGCCATGACGGACGGCGCCGGCTGATCGCCCGGCTGGGCGAAGAGGCCGAGGACGGGATTGATGCGCTGCTGTCCCAAGCGCTGGCCTATGAGCGGCTGGAAGTGCCCAGCCTGACAGGCTTTCTCGCCTGGCTGGAAAGCGACGAGGTCGAGATCAAGCGTCAGCTGGACAGCGCGGGCGACCGGATCCGGGTGATGACGGTGCATGGCGCGAAAGGGTTGGAGGCGCCGATCGTCATCCTGCCCGACACCGCCCGCCGCGACATCCGCGTGAATGACGAGATATATCTGGGGCCGGGCGCGGCTCCCGTCTGGAAAACCCCGACAAAGGACAGCCCGCGACTGATCGCCGACGCCCGCAGCGCCCTGGTCGCCCGTCAGGAGGAGGAACGGCAGCGCCTGCTTTACGTCGCGATGACCCGCGCCGAGCAATGGCTGATCACCTGCGCCGCCGGCGATCTGGGCAAGGGCGAAAGCTGGTATGACCGGATCGCGGACGGGCTGCGCCGGGCCGGGGCGGTGGACCACGCGTTCGCATTCGGGCCGGGACTGCGCCTGGAAACCGGCGATTGGACGGCAGGACAGGTGGCGGAACCTGCCGCCGCGACGGGGCCGGCGCCAGCATTGCCGGGCTGGGCTGAGACCCGCGCCGAAACGCCCGACAGACCGGTCGCACCGCTGTCGCCCTCGGACCTGGGCGGCGCCAAGATCCTGCCGGGGGAGGGCGCGGGGCTAACCGAAGAGGCGGCAAAGGCGCGGGGCACGCGGCTTCACCTGCTGCTGGAGCATCTGCCGAACCATCCCCGTGGGAATTGGCCGGATCTTGCGGACGCCCTGCTTTCCGAAGACACCGCGGAGGCCGAGTCCGTTCTTGCGGAAGCCGAGCGTGTTCTGACAGATCCGGCGCTTTCCGCGGTCTTCACGCCCGAGGCGCTGACCGAGGTCGATGTGACAGCCGCGCTTCCCGATCTCGGCGGCGCGCGGATGCACGGGACGATTGACCGGCTGATCGTCGCCGACACGCATGTGCTGGCGATCGACTACAAATCCAACGCCGTGGTTCCCGACGCGGCCGATCAGGTGCCCGAGGGACTTTTGCGGCAGATGGGGGCCTATGCCGCCGCACTTGCGCAGATATATCCCGGCCGGCGCGTCGAAACGGCCATTCTGTGGACACGCAGGGCCCGTTTGATGCCACTCCCCGCGCAACTTGTGGGCGCCGCGGTTGCGCGGGCGACGACATCTTGACGGCGGGGAGCCCCCTTCATAGGTTCCAGACAACCTCAGTCGCCAAGGAGAGCAAGAATGTCTACCGTCGCCGTGACAGATGATACTTTCGATACCGAAGTGAAGGGCTCCGAAATCCCGGTCGTCGTGGATTTCTGGGCCGAGTGGTGCGGCCCCTGCAAACAGATCGGCCCCGCGCTGGAAGAGATCGCGACCGAGATGGAAGGCAAGATCAAGATTGTGAAGGTGAATGTCGACGAGAACCCCGACAGCCCGGCGCAGCTTGGCGTGCGGGGCATCCCCGCGCTGTTCCTGTTCAAGGGTGGCGAGGTCGTGTCGAACAAGGTCGGCGCCGCCCCCAAGGCGGCGCTTCAGAGCTGGATCAACGAATCGATCTGAGCGGATCGTCGGATACCGTAAACGGGGCGCTTCGGCGCCCCTTTTTCGTGGCGCGCTTGTGACTTCAACGTACGGAGTCCATATAAGCCCGAACCGAAGGAGGGCATCATGGCAGACAGCGATTTTCCCGGCTGGCACGGCACGACGATCCTGGCGGTGCGGCGCGGCGGCAAGGTCGTGGTGGCCGGCGACGGGCAGGTGAGCCTGGGCCAGACGGTCATCAAGGGCACCGCGCGTAAGGTGCGCCGGCTGTCCCCCGGTGGCTATGACGTGGTGGCCGGCTTCGCCGGATCGACCGCCGACGCCTTTTCCCTGCTGGAACGGCTGGAAACCAAGCTCGAGGCGACGCCGGGGC
>JBAVQZ010000137.1:0-8056 GCA_049694515.1 Paracoccaceae bacterium
CCTTTTACCTCATCGACGCCGCGGGGCGCGAGGTCGGCTTCTTCGCGCTGCGCGTCGGCGTCGGCCCGGAGGTGCGGCACCTGACATATGTCTTCGTGGAGGAGGAAGCGCGGGGCGGTGCGGGCGAACAGCTCGCCGCCCTGGCCGAAGGCGCGGCCAGGGATCTCGGCGCGCTGTCGATCACGCTCAAGGTGGAGCTGGACAACGAACCGGCGCTCAATCTCTATCGCACGGCCGGATACGAGGAACTGGCGCGCCGCGGCGGAATGGCCACGATGCGGCGGGATCTGGGCTGACCTGGAAAGGACGGCTCTGCCCGGGACATTCGCCCCGGACAGCATGTCGGTTTGGCAGTTGACGCCCCGCGTCCCGAGGCGCCGGCCGCGCTATTCGGCCGCTTTGGCTACCGCCCGCGGGATATTGTGGTTCACGCGGAACAGGTTCGACGGGTCGTATTTCTCCTTGATCTCGCTCAGCCGCGCCATGTTGCCGCCATAGGCCCCGGCAAGGCGGTCCGGTTCATCGGCGGGCATGAAGTTGACATAGACGCTGCCGGTGGCATGGGGGGCGGCCCGGTCGAACAGATCGCGTGCCCAGCCGATGCAGGCCTTGTCCTTGGCAGGATCCTCCCAGCGCGTATGCACATTCATCACGAAGTGCGACTTACGCTGCGGAAAGGCGGTCGCGTCCTCGGCCACGCGCGCCATTGCGCCGCCGACATGGGCGAGGAATATCTCGGATTGCGGGTCGGGAAGCGTGTTCACACCATCGAGCACCACGTCGATGGCCGCGTCGGAAAGCTCGGTGAAGTCGTGGCTCTTCCAGTAATTCCGCGACCCCGGCGTCAGAAGCGGGTCGAATGCCGCCTGCCAGCCGGCAAAGGGGTGCGGCGAGATCACGTCGGCGATCGGATCGCCCAGCCCGCGCAGGCCGGCCATCGCCTTTTCGCCCTCCGCCATGTCGCCCGAGTAGCAGGCCGCAAAGATCAGCACCTCGCGCCCGTGCCACTCCTCGGGCAGGAAGGGCAGCGGCGGCGCCTTGCGAAGAACCGCCCAGACGGTCAGCTCGTCCGGCGCCTTCGCGCAGATCTTCCGGAAGTCGCGCAGCAGGTCTGGCGCCGCGTCGATCGGATGGACGACAAGGCCCGACATGACCTGCGGGCCGACCGGGTGCACGGCGAACTCGAAAGACGACACGACGCCAAAATTCCCGCCGCCGCCCCGGATTGCCCAGAACAGGTCCGCGTTCTCGTCCTTCGACGCGCGCAGGATCGAGCCGTCCGCCGTGACCACCTCGGCCGAAAGCAGGTTGTCGATGGTCATGCCGTATTTCCGGGTGATCCAGCCGAAGCCACCGCCGAGCGTCAGCCCCGCGATACCGGTCGTCGAGTTCACGCCGACGGGAAGCGCAAGCGCGTGAAGCTGCGTTTCCTTATCTACATCCGACAGCAGGCAGCCGGCGCCGACCCGGGCGGTGCGGGCCGCCGGATCGACATGAACCGAGCGCATCTGCGACAGGTCCAGCAGCAGCGCATCATCGGCGACGGCATGGCCCGCGATCTGGTGACCGCCGGCGCGGACCGCCATCAGGACGCCATTGTCGCGGGCGAAGTTCACGGCCGCCTGGATGTCGCTGGTTCCGAGCGCTCGGACCACCAGACCGGGGTGACGGTCGATCATCCCGTTCCAGATCGTGCGTGCCTCGTCATATCCGTCTTCGCCGGACATGACGGCCAATCCCCTCAGCCCGGCTTTGAGCGCAGCCAGGGTGTCGTCGGAAATCGTCGTCTTTCCGCCGTCCAATGTTTTCAATGTGACAGTCATTTCAAATCCTCCATCTTCGGTGACGACGTTAAGCGCGGGAGCCGATAAGGCCCGGAGTCGCCAGCGTGTTTTTCGCAACGGCCCGGATGACCCGCCCTGCCTTGCCCGAATTCCGCGCAAGGCACGGATCGCGGAAGCGCGCCGAATGGATTCGATTTGACCAAGAAAGACACGGCCGCTCCAGTGGCGGGACTGGACTGACCAATACAGTTTCTGAACTTGTCCGATTCATGCTATGATCGGACGATATTTCAGCCATTTTTTTCGAGGAGTTCGTCAATGACGCAAGGCAGCTACAAGCAATTTTGCCCGGTCGCGATGGCCGCGGAAATCCTGTGCACACGCTGGACAATGGTCCTGATACGCGAACTGGTGGCCGGGTCCACGCGATTCAACGATCTCAGGCGCGGCGTGCCGCGCATGTCGCCAACGCTGCTGTCACAACGCCTGAAGGAACTGGAGGAGGCCGGTATCGTCGAGCGCAGCCGCGTGCGCGGAGAGCGAAACCTCCACGAATACCGGCTTACGCAGGCGGGGCGCGACCTGCAGCCGGTGATCGAAGCCGTCGGATTCTGGGGGCAGAAATGGGTGGAATCGCAGCTTTCGCTCAAGAATCTGGACCCGTCCCTGCTGATGTGGGACATGCGGCGCAACCTCGATCCGACGCCGCTTCCGCCGGTGCGCACCGTGGTCCAGTTCCGATACCCCGAATTGTCGGCCGGCAAGCGCGACTGGTGGATGGTCGTCGATCCCTCGGGTGACGTGGACCTGTGCTCGACCGATCCGGGCTTCGATGTCGATCTTTATGTCAGCACCGACCTGAGAACGATGACGGCGATCTGGATGGGGTTGCAGACGGTGGCGCAGTCGCTCGACCGGATCGAATTCGACGGCAACCGCGATATCGCCCGGTCGATGCAGCAATGGCTGGGCCTCAGCCCGTTCGCTGCGCAGCAGAAACTGGCGTCCTGACCCGACCGATCACGCGCCGGGATCCGCACGGTATTGCTCATCGGTAACGTGTTCGAGCCAATCCACGGGCGACCCGTTGAGGGCCTCCTGAATCGCCAGATGCGACATGGCGACCGTCGGCGACGCGCCGTGCCAATGCTTTTCGCCCGGACCGAACCAGACCGTGTCGCCTGGGCGTATTTCCCGGATCGGGCCGCCCTGGGTCTGTGCCAGTCCAAGACCTGACAGGACGACGAGCGTCTGGCCAAGGGGATGGGTATGCCATGCCGTCCGCGCGCCCGGCTCGAACGTGACGACGGCGGCGCGGACCCGCGCCGGGTCCGGGGCATCGACGACGGGATCGACGCGCACCTTGCCCGTAAAATACTCCGCCGATCCTTTGGTTGACGGCCGATCGCCAGTCTTCTTGATGTCCATCGGATCCTCACAAGTCCTAATTTGCAACGTGCCGCCGGCCCCGTTTCGACGCCCACGCTAAAGGAAGACCTTCCGTCAATCCAGAGCCGTACTGCTGTCGCGGAGTGCAGATCACGCGGCTGCGAGGGAGGCGGGTCGCCGGAACCGCGTGATCATGCCGCTTGAAAGACGCGAACAAAGCCGGATCGAAGCCGGGCGTTCACGGCAAAGGCGCGCCTAATGCCAACTAGGCGTTCGGTCCGCCGGCGTGGTATCTTGTCGGGAAGGACTCGGGAGGTGCGCGCATGTCCGGGCGGATCACGCTGCTTGTCGGCACTACGAAAGGTGTCTTTCTTCTCGACGCGGACACCTCCCGCGAAGACTGGACGCTACGCGGCCCCTTCGCCGGGGGCTGGCCGATCAACCACGTCGCCGGCGATGCCGAAACGGGCACGTTCTGGGCCGCCGGAGGGTCGGACTGGCACGGCGCCGGTGTTTGGCGATCGGAGGATGACGGAAACACCTGGGACCTGACCAAGCTGGCGAACGGAGAGTTCGATACCTGGATCACGGAAAATCCCGACTTCGCGGCCCGGTTCGAGCTTTCGGCGTCCCCACCAGCGCCTTTCACCGGGCAAATCACGGCGCTGTGGTCGCTCTGCCTGACGGACGGCACGCTCTACGCCGGGGCAAAGCCGGCCGCGCTTTTTGTCAGCACCGACAAAGGGGAGAACTGGACGAAGGTCCAGGGACTGAGTGATCACCCCTCGCGCGACGACTGGGACCCGGGTGCCGCCGGGCTCATCCTGCACAGCATCGTGTCCGCGCCAGACGACCCGTCCAGACTTTGGGTGGGCATTTCGGCCGCTGGCGTCTTTGCGACCGAGAACGCGGGCAAGACCTGGGAGAGGCGCAACCGCCGCTCCAACGTCGATGTCATCGAAGACCATCCGCCGCATCCGGGACCGCAAGCCGACCATGCCGGCAATGATGTGGGCCTGTGCGTTCACAATATGGTGCGCGCGCCCTGGCGGGACGGCGACGGTGCGGACCAGCTTTACCAGCAGAACCACCACGGCGTTTTCCGAAGCTCCGATGGCGGACGAAGCTGGCACGAGATAACAGCCGGTCTTCCATCCAACTTCGGCTTCCCGATCGCAGTCCATCCGCGTGACCCGCTCAGGCTGTGGGTGCTTCCGCTGAACGGCGACAGCGCCGGACGGTATCCCCCCGACGCGTCGGCGGCCGTGTGGACATCCTGCAACGGGGGCGACTGCTGGACGGCCCAGCGGAATGGTCTGCCACAGCGGGACTGCTTCTTCACCGTGCTGCGGCAGTCGATGGCGACGGACCGGGCCGATCCCGCCGGCGTCTATTTCGGCACGAACAGCGGCTCGATCTTCGCCAGCGCGGATGAAGGCGAGAACTGGGCCGAAATCGCCAGGCATCTGCCGACCGTTCTGTGCGTGGAGACCGTTCAGCGCGATTGAGGGGCGGGGGACCGCGGCCATCCGAGAAAGGATGGACGAAGCGAAAGAGATACCCCGCACCCCTTGCATCGCCGCGGCGTCTAGGCGACCGCCGCACCACGCCCGCGCCGCCGCCCGCGCGTCAGGATGAACGTGATGACCATGATGTTCATAAGGTTCCAGCCGATCCCGTTCACGAAAGCCAACTGGTAAGAGCCGGTTGCGTCATGAATCCAGCCCGACAGCCAGCCGCCCAGCGCCATGCCGGTGATCGTCGCCATTATGACGAACCCGACCCGCGCTCCGGCCTCCTTCGCGGGCAGGTATTCGCGCACGATGACCGCATAGCTGGGCACAATACCGCCCTGCGCCAGTCCGAAAATCGCGCTGATTGCATAAAGCGCGGCGCGACTGTCAAAAGGAAGATAGAGAAACAGCGCGACGCATTGAAGGGCCGAGCCGATCAGCAGCGTTGCGACCCCACCCAGCCGGTCGGCGAGCAGACCGGACGCCAACCGCGAGATCACCCCGCCCAGAAGCATCAGGGACAGCATGCGCGCCCCGGCCGCGGCACCATAGCCCAGATCGACGCTCAGCGCCACGATATGAACTTGCGGCATCGACATCGCCACGCAGCATCCGACCCCGGCCAATCCGAGGAGAAGTTGCAGCGTCAGCGGCGAGAACCCGGTGGTGCGACGCCCGGCGAGTGACAGCGTCTCCACCCGGGCGGCGGTCTCCTCGGGCACCCGGCGGCGCAGTAGCAGCGACAAAGGAATGACCAGAAGCACCGTCAGGCCGGCGAGCGCGGCATAGACCGCCCGCCAGCCCTGCGCCGCCATCACCCCGCTCAGCACCATCGGCCAGATCGCCCCGGACAGGTAGTTGCCGCTGGCAGCGACCGCGACGGCGATGCCGCGCCGCCGATGAAACCAGTGCGAAATATCGGCTATCAGCGGACCGAAACTCGCGGCGGTGCCGAAACCGATCACCAGTTGCAGGGCGCCGAGCGTCAGGATGGACTCGCTCGTCGCCGCGGTGCCGAACCCCACGGCGATTACCAGCGCCGCCCCTATCAACGCCCGCGTCACGCCGTAGCGGTCCACCGCGCGGCCAATCACCAGGTTCCCGAGGGCGAAGCCGATCATCGTCATTGTATACGGCAAGGCGGACTGGGCACGGTCGATGGCGAATTCTTCCTGGACCGCGGGCATGACCACGATGATCGCCCACATGCCGACATTGCCGATCAGGGCGATGGCCAGCGTTATCGCCAGCCGGCCCCAGGCATAGCGGCTGTCAAGGATATCCGTCGCAGTCATGGGCGCGACGGTATGGCGCGGCCCGGCACTTGTATAGCCAAAACAGGCGGCCCGACCCAGGTGCCGCCCCGTGCCCGCGATCCGCTATTCCCGGCCGTTTTCGAAATACGCCCGCGTGCCGCGCGCCTCGACGGATTCGGCGATGCGGCGCAGGCCGTGGATATAGGCCGCATCGCGCATCGAGACTCCCATCTCGTTGTGCAGCCTCCAGACGGCCTGCGTCTCGGTTTCCATCGTCGTCTTCAACTGCTCGCGCACACGGGCCCCTTCCCAGTAGAAGCCCGAGCGGTTCTGCACCCATTCCAGGTGCGACACCGTCACGCCGCCCGAATTGGCAAGAATGTCAGGCACGACGAGATGGCCTTTTTCCAAAAGCTTGCGGTCAGCCTCAGGCGTCACGGGACCATTGGCCAGTTCGAGGATGACGCGCGCGGCGATCCTGTCGCAGTTCTCCAGCGTGATCTGCCGCTCCAGCGCCGCCGGGACAAGCACGTCGCATTCCAGTTCCAGAAGCTCGGCGTTGCTGACCTTTTTGGTCTTTCCGTGCCCCTTGGCGCCAGAGACCGAGCCGGTCTTGTGCTTGTGCTCCATCACCGCGAGCGGGTCGAAACCGTCCGGGTCGTGAATGCCGCCGCCCGAATCACTGATCCCGACGATGCGATAGCCGTCGGCGTGCAGCAGCTTTGCGCAGTGATAGCCGACATTCCCGAACCCCTGCACCACGACCGACGCCTTGTCGGGGGCGAGGTCCAACGATTCTTCCAGATGCCGCAGCGCGAAATAACCCCCGCGCGCCGTGGCATCCGTGCGACCCTGCGTACCACCGAAGGCGATCGGTTTACCGGTTATTGCAGTGGGAAACGGCTGACCCGCGATCGAACTGTATTCGTCCGACATCCAG
The DNA here is from genome assembly GCA_049694515.1 of Paracoccaceae bacterium. GTDB lineage: Bacteria > Pseudomonadota > Alphaproteobacteria > Rhodobacterales > Rhodobacteraceae > JADQCB01. Next base: position 6,884 of record JBAVQZ010000137.1, read on the forward strand.
GCGATGACGATGCCGTTGGTGTACATGTCCGGGGCCAGAATATCGCGATCGGGGCCGATGAACTGCGCGAACGCCTCGACAAAGGCGCGGCTCAGGCGTTCCAACTCGCCGGCGGAGAGCTGCTTGGTATCGACGCAGACGCCTCCCTTGCCTCCACCGAACGGCAGGTTGGCCACGGCGCATTTGAACGTCATCCAGAAGGCCAGCGTCTCTATCTCGTCAAGCGAGACCTTCGGGTGGAAGCGCACGCCGCCCTTGGTCGGCCCGCGCCTGTCATTGTAGCGGCAGCGCCAAGCCTTGAACGCCCGGCGGCTGCCATCATCCATACGGATCAAAAGGGTTGCGGCAAGCGTCTCGCGCGGGGCTTTCAACTCCTCGAAAACGTCGGGGTGGATCTTCAGACGATCGCAAGCGGCCCGAAGACTCTCGCGCGCCTTTTCGAACATGCCGTTTTCCGCGGAATGCTCGGTGGCATGGGGTTTGAGCGAGTCTGGCATCGGGAGCGTCCTTCCGAAATTGGGAGCATCATTGGCGGATACCGGCATCCGCGCGTCCAGTCCACAGCGAGGGTGCCGGGGGTGCACGGTCGCGGTCAATGCCGAATACGCGCAGGGACCGCGACCGGCGCAACCGGCATCATCCCACGGGGCAGGCGCGTGCACCGTCAGCCGCCGATGGGCTCTATCAGCTGCGGGCCAGACGCGCGGTTCGAGTTGACCTCGGTGTCGACCCGGTGAAACGCCAGCGTCCCGTCCGGCGGCGCGTGCATCAAGGCGGCGGCGCCCTTCCCGTCCTCGCCCAGCCAGAGCGGCCAGTCGGCCTGTTCGATGCTGACCGGCATCCGGTGGTGAATCCTCGCCATCGGAGCATTGGCCTGCGTGGTGACGATGGCGCAAGTCACCAGCGGTCCTTCGCCCCCGTTCCATTCCTGCCAGATGCCGGCGAAGGCGATCGGCGTGCCGTCGGAGCGGTGGATATACCATGGCAGACGCTTGCCCTCTTCGGTTTTGGTCCATTCGTAGAAGCCGTCCGCCGGGATCAGGCAGCGGCGTGCGCGGCAGGCGGCGCGGAAGGCGGGCTTCTCGGCGATCGTCTCGGCGCGCGCGTTGATCAGCAGCGGGCCGTCGTCGGGCGCCTTGTACCAATGCGGGATGAACCCCCAGCGCATCGGCC
>JBAVQZ010000138.1:0-4376 GCA_049694515.1 Paracoccaceae bacterium
CCAGTGCGGCGTCGTCAACGCCGCCGGTATGCATCACCACCCGGTCGGCTGCGCTTTCCGACAGCCTCAACGACCGCAGCAAAGCCCTTGCGCCCAAGGCGAAATCCGCGTTGGTGACAAGCGTCACATAGGCGTCGCGCGAGGAATTCATGTCACGGCGTCGTCCGGGATTTCGATCTTGCGCGGCCTATCCCGTCGCCCGGCGGGCGTGACCGGGCATCGACACTTGGATCGCGGCGCGATCTGCGATCATCTCTCATGACACCGATTTCAGCCGCTTGCCCTCCGGGTCGGTCTCGACGCGCTTGGCGATGTCCTTGGTCCAGGCGGAAACTGCCGGAACGCGCTTGCGGTCGATCCGGTGAGCGTATTTGCGTGCCACCTCGACCACCTCGTCAAGCAGCCCTTCCTCCAGCGTGGTCGGGTTCAGGCCCAGGGCCAGGAACTGGTCGTTCTTGACGATCAGGTCGTTCTCGGCCGCTTCCTTGCGCGGGTTGGGCAGCCAGGCGATCTGCGCTCCGGTCATCTTCGCCACCAGTTCGGCCAGGTCGCGCACCCGGTGCGTCTCGGTCATCTGGTTGAAGATCTTGACCCGCTCGCCGGCCTCGGGCGCGTCGGCCAGCGCCAGTTCGATGCAGCGCACGCTGTCCTGCAGGTGGATGAAGGCGCGGGTCTGCCCGCCGGTGCCGTGCACCGTCAGCGGATAGCCGATCGCCGCCTGGATCAGGAAACGGTTGAGCACCGTGCCGTAATCGCCGTCATAGTCGAAACGGTTGATCAACTGCTCGTGCCGCCGGGTCTGTTCCGTGTGGGTGCCCCAGACGATCCCCTGGTGCAGATCGGTGATCCGCAGCCCGTCATTCTGGGCGTAGAACTGGAACAGGATCTGATCGAGGCTCTTGGTCATGTGATAGACCGAGCCGGGGCGGGTGGGGTAGAGGATCTCCTGCGCCTTTTTCCCGTCGGGCGTGTCGATCTCGATGTCCAGATACCCCTCGGGGATCGGCGCGCCGACGCTGGAATAGCCGTAGACGCCCATCGTGCCCAGATGCACCAGATGCGCGTCGATCCCGGTTTCCACCATCGCGGTCAGCAGGTTGTGCGTGGCGTTGACGTTGTTGTTGACGGTATAGACCTTGTGCCGGTCGGATTTCATCGAGTAGGGCGCGGCGCGCTGTTCGGCGAAATGGATGATCGCGTCAGGGCGGTGCTCGTCCAGCCAGGCGCGCAGGCGCTGGTATTCGTTGGCCAGGTCCAGCAGGTGGAAACGCAGCTCCTGGCCGCTTTCCTGTTTCCAAATGCGGCAGCGTTCCTGGATCGAGTCCATCGGCGTCAGCGACTGCACGCCCAGCTCGGTGTCGATCCAGCGGCGCGACAGGTTGTCGATGATATGAACCTCGTGCCCCTGATCGGACAGGTGCAGCGATGTCGGCCAGCCGCAGAAGCCATCGCCCCCCAGAACAGCAATTTTCATCGGACTCTCCTTTCGCGCAACTCATGCGCCACCGTGCATAAGGATGGCGGATATGAATGTCATTTGAAAGTTTTGCGTCACGGGCATGATTTCCCGGCCGGTGCGGCGCGGCCCCGCAAAGAAAAAGGCGCCGGTGCAGGCGCCTTGATCCCGATGCAGCGGGGCAGGGGGGTTACGCGCCCCAGTGCCGCACCTGTCCGCAATCCATGTGCACGAAATCCGACCGCGAATACTTGCCCACGCCGCCCGCGCGGCAGGCCATGGCGGCGCTGTACATCTGGTTCACCGAGCGTGACTTCAGCCGCAGGTCGTTCGCCTGCCCGTCCATGTGCAGCGAATGTTTCGCCACGCCGCTTGAGCGGCGGCGCAGCATCGCATTGGTCTTGGGCGTGCGGTAGCCCGAAAGCAGCATGTAGGGTTCGGTCGTGTCCAGAAGCCGATGCACCGCCGCCACGATGTCCACGGCGCGCAGGTCGATGTTGATCACCGCGTCCTCGCGCCAGTCGCGCATGAAATAATTGATCGCCTCGGAGGCTTCCTTGATATACTCGCCATCGACCCAGTAGATCATGTCGAGTTTCTCGCCGGTGCGTCCGGAATACATGTGGATGCGCCGCACGTCACCCGCGCCGCGCAGGAACCCGAACGCCTTGGAATAGGTCGGCGCCGCTGCGATTGTGGTTGCCGCGAACGCCCCGAGCAGGCCTCGCCGCGAGATGCCGTTGGATATCGTCATGATGTTAGCCTGTCCCGTCGCTACTGCAATGCCGCCATTCGGCGACGTATTGTTCATCTCATCCCCAGATGCTGTGTTTTTATGGCATGATCGGGGGAACGCTCCAAGGGCGGAAAGCCGGGCCGCGCCGCGGCGCGTGAAAATCGGCAAGAATTTGCTCAAATCCGCAAATGGCGGCTTTTTCCCTGACCGGCGCGGGATGGATGCAACACATGCCAACTTGTCATGTCGCTGAGGGGTTTGTGAGTGGACATTGATTGCATAACTCAAGGACATTGGGGCAAACGCAGGATTTCGAGAGGATGACCGTGACCGATCTCAGGACGAATTTCGCCGCAGTGCGGCCCGGCCTTGCGCGACTGCTGGCCGCCGCCATGCTGGTTGCGGGGCTGTTTCTGGCCGCCGCTCCGCACGCGCGGGCCGAAAGTATCGCCTTCAAGCAAGCGGTTGCCGAGGCGGCTTATCGCGACGACGCACTTTCGCAGTTCTACCGCGAGCGCGGCTATGAGCCGCTCTGGACAGGCCGGTCTGACGGTGCGCGCCGGCGCGCCCTGCTGGAGGCGTTGAGCCATGCCGCCGATCACGGGCTTCCCGCGTCCCGCTATGATGCCGAACAACTGGCCGCCGGTTTCCGCGCCGCGCGCTCGGCACGTGAGCGTGGTCAGGTCGAGGTGGTCGCCAGCGGCATGTTCCTGCAATACGCGCAGGACGTTCAGGCAGGGGTGCTGCAGCCGAACCGCGTCGATGACGGGATCAAGCGCCGCGCCCCGCGCCGCGACCGGCTGGCGCAGATCGTGGCCTTTTCCAAAAGCACGCCTGACGCCTATATGCGGAGCCTGCCGCCGCAAAGCCCCGAATATGCGCGCCTGATGGCGGCCAAACAGCGCCTCGAACGGTTGCTGGGGCAGGGCGGCTGGGGCCCTGCGGTCAATGCTTCGGTGCTGCGGCCGGGCGACAGCGGCCCCGGCGTGGTGGCGCTGCGAAACCGGCTGATCGCGATGGGCTACATGAAGCGGTCCGCGGCCAGCGACTATGACGCGGCGCTGCAGCAGGCGGTCCAGGCCTTCCAGATCGACCACGGGCTTGCCTCGGACGGGGTGGCGGGCGACAGCACGTTGTCGCAGATCAACATTCCCGTCGAGACGCGCCTGGAACAGGTGATCGTGGCGATGGAGCGCGAGCGCTGGCTTGGCGCGGACCGCGGCAAGCGGCATGTGCTTGTGAACATCACCGATTTCCACGCCAGCATCATCGACGACGGCAAGGTGACCTTCGAGACGCGCTCGGTCGTGGGGATGAACGCGCATGACAGGCGTACGCCGGAATTCTCGGACATGATGGATCACATGATCCTGAACCCGACATGGAACGTGCCCCGCTCGATCGCGGTGAAGGAGTATCTGCCCAAGCTCCAGAAGAACCCCAACGCCGTCAGCTATCTCAAGCTGCTGGATCAGCGCGGCCGCACGGTGCCGCGCGATGCGGTCGATTTCAACGAGTTCACCGAAAAGACCTTTCCCTTCGACATCAAGCAGCCGCCGTCGCGGCGCAATGCGCTGGGGTTGGTGAAGTTCATGTTCCCCAACCGCTATAACATCTATCTGCACGACACGCCCGAGAAGCACCTCTTCGCGCGGTCGAACCGGGCGTTTTCGCATGGCTGCATCCGGCTGAACGACCCGTTCGATTTCGCCTATGCCCTGCTGGCCCGGCAGGAGAGCGACCCCAAGGCGTTCTTCCAGTCGGTGCTGGCCACCGGTCGGGAAACCCGTGTCGATCTGCGCCAGCCGATCCCGGTGCATCTGATCTATCGCACCGCCTTCACGCAGGCGAAGGGCCGGATCCAGTTCCGACGCGATGTCTATGGCCGCGATGCCGAGATTTTCGACGCGTTGCGCGCCGCCGGGGTGGCGCTTCGCGCGGTTCAGGGGTAAGTCACGCCGTCAGACGCAGCCGTTTCGCCCGGTCCGCGCCGGGCCGGACGGTGTCGCCGCCGAAAAGGGGTTTCATGACCTATACCGTGCGAGAGATTGCCGAGGCGCTCGGCGCCGAAGCTGTGGGTGACACCGCGATCGCAATCGCGCGGGTGGCCGAACCGGCCGAGGCCGGCGCCGACACCCTGGCGCTGGCGATGGATCCGAAATATGCGGACGGGCTGGGCCGGGG
>JBAVQZ010000139.1:0-5241 GCA_049694515.1 Paracoccaceae bacterium
GCGTCGGGCCGATTTACCCCGGCATAGGTCAGCCGGATGACGATCTGGCCGGCTGCGGGTCGCGGCACCGGGCGTTCGGTCAGGCGCAGCACGTCAGGCCCGCCGGGGTGCGAAATCTCGACGGCGCGCATGGTTCGGGGAAGGGTCATCGTCACTCCTGATGGTCTTCTGTTAGGGATCCGGGCAGATCGTCGCGCCGCGTTCTCGACGGCGCGCGGACCTTGCCCAGCGCCCAGTTGGGCGCGGCCAGCAACGGCTTGAGAAGCGGGTTGGCCTGCAACTGGCCCTTCACCTTCTCGAACTGCATCACGTCGTCGATGCGCCGGTCCAGAAACTCCCAGGTCTTTTCGTTGCCGGGGCTGTCGTCGCCCAGCCAGTAAAGAACCGTGGAGCCATAGACACCGGAAAGCGTCATCCGCTTGGTGTACCAGTTCACGTCGTCCGAGGTGTCGCCCAGCGCCGTCCAGATCCGGTCGGCAGTGCCCCAGACAGCCTTCGCGCCGTCCGCCGCGTGCTGCGGCTGCGCGAACAGCGTGCTGCCGCGGCGCACCAGTTCCTTGTCCTCCACCGCTTCCAGGCGGAAACGTATCGCGGCGGCGATCCGGTCGCGGAATCGCAGATGCGACAGATCCTCCTTCTCGAGGCGTTCGAGCATCGCCGCGTCGCCCCGCTCGTGAAAGGCAAGCGCCAGATCGACCGCCCCACGCGGGTAGATCGACCGCGCCAAGCCCGGATCCATCTGGGCGTCCGCGACGGCGGCGCGAAAGCTGGCCTCGTTCCAGCCGTCGAACGGAACATGCGGCAGGGCCGCGTCGAGCAGGCTGTCCCTGAGGGCCTCCATGGTGGGGGGAGCATCTGTCATATTGGCCTCCTTTTCCGGGTCACGCGGAGTGTAGACAAGCTAGCCCGGCTTTGCTATACGGCCACCTCCTGCAAGTAACCGAAACTTCAGACTTAGAAAGGTGGTGACAACCACATGCAGGTCAGTGTTCGCGACAACAATGTCGATCAGGCGCTTCGTGCCCTGAAGAAGAAGCTTCAGCGTGAAGGTGTCTTCCGTGAGATGAAACTCCGGCAGCACTTCGAGAAGCCTTCCGAAAAGAAGGCCCGGGAACGGGCCGAGGCCATCCGCCGCGCCCGCAAACTCGCGCGGAAAAAGGCACAGCGCGAAGGGCTGCTCTGAGCAGCGCCATCGACAAGGCGAACCGGGGCGTCACGCCCCAGTGCGACGACCCCCGAGGCAATGCCCGGGGGTTTGTTGTTTCAAGAATGGTTCGCCCGTCCCGACCAGGACAAACGGCTTCGGCGCGAAAGACCGCTGACCGCGCGCGCTTCGCGGGAAATTTCGAAATCGCCGGATTCTTTTCCGTCCAGATATCCCTGACGGAGGCGGCGCATCTGGCGCCACAGGCGCCGGGCGTCGCGACCTCGGGATCGGCTTTCCACCGCCAAATCGAACAATGCCGCAAGAACGGATGTGCGGCGCAGGCAGCCGGCGCGAAAAAGCCCGGGCGCGAACGCCCGGGCAGTTGGTTCTCGGACTGACAGGAAGGGGCGTCAGCCTTTCGAGAATTCCGGATAGGCCTCCATGCCAAGCTCGGCCATGTCCAGCCCGTTGATCTCGTCTTCTTCGGTGACGCGGATGCCCATCGTCGCCTTGAGGATGAACCATACGATCGAGGACACGATGAAGACGAAGAGGCCCACGATGATGATCGAGATCAGCTGGCCGCCCAGCGTCGCGTCGGGGTTGGTCAGGACAACCGCCAGGGTGCCCCAGATGCCGCACACCAGGTGAACCGGGATCGCGCCGACCACGTCGTCGATCTTCAGCTTGTCCAGCATCGGCACGGCGAACACCACCAGGATGCCGCCAACGGCGCCGATCAGGGTGGCGGCGCCAAGGCCCGGTGTCAGCGGCTCGGCCGTGATCGAAACCAGACCCGCAAGCGCGCCGTTCAGCACCATGGTGATGTCCGGCTTCTTGTAGAGTAGCTGCGTCAGGATCAGCGCGGCGATCGCGCCGCCGGCCGCGGCCGTGTTGGTGTTGGCGAAGATCCGGCTGATGTCGGCCACGTTGCCAGCGGTGTCCATGTAAAGCTGCGAGCCGCCGTTGAAGCCGAACCAGCCCAGCCACAGGATGAAGGTGCCCAGCGTCGCCAGCGTCAGGTTGGAACCTGGCATGGGATGAACCTTGCCGTCCTTGCCGAACTTGCCGATGCGCGGCCCCAGGATCAGCGCGCCCGCCAGGGCGGCCCAGCCGCCGACCGAGTGCACCACCGTCGAGCCCGCGAAATCCAGGAAGCCGAAGTTGGCGTCAAGGAAGCCGCCGCCCCATTTCCAGGAGGCCTGAATCGGGTAGATCAGCGCGGTCAGGATGACCGTGAAGATCAGGAAGGGCCACAGCTTGATCCGCTCGGCAAGGGTGCCCGACACGATCGACGCCGTCGTCGCGCAGAACATCAGCTGGAAGTAGAAATCCGAGCCGACCGAGGCATAGGTCAGATCAGTGGTGGTGTCGGCCAGCCCGACCGGCTCCATCACGGCGGGCGCGAAGGCACCGAGCACGCCATAGATGGTCCAGCCGTCGCCCGGATACATCAGGTTGTAGCCGACGAGGTAATACATGATGGCCGCGATCGCGAAAAGCGCGACGTTCTTCATCAACTGCATGGTCACGTTCTTCTGACGCACCAGCCCGGCTTCGAGCATTGAAAAGCCCGCGCCCATCCACATCACCAAGAAGCCGGTGACGAGGAACATGAACGTGGTGAAGATATAGCCGATTTCGCCATTCGGCGGGGTCATGTCCGCCTCCTGGGCCAGCGCGGGCAACGCGATAAGCGAAAGCGCCGTCCCGAGGGTGAGAATCCTGGTAAGTTTCATGTCTGTTGCTTCCTTTCCCGGTGACGCCTCAAAGCGCATCTTCATTGGTCTCGCCCGTCCGCACGCGCACCGCCTGGTTCACGTCGAGGACGAAGATCTTGCCATCGCCGATCTTGTCGGTCTTGGCGGTGGTCGCGATCGTGTCGACGACCTGCTCGGCCATTGATTCCGCGACGACGATCTCCAGTTTGACCTTGGGGACGAAATTCACGGCGTATTCCGCGCCGCGGTAGATTTCGGTGTGCCCGGACTGCGAGCCGAAGCCCTTGATCTCGGTCACCATCATGCCGCGCACGCCGATGGCGGTGAGGGCTTCCCTCACCTCCTCCAGCTTGAACGGCTTGATTGCTGCAATGATCAGTTTCACGTCATTACCCTTCGGTTGGCAGGACACCCTGCGGGGGATTTCACGTCGGCAAGAAGGGGCGTTTCAGCGGGGCGACTCAAGAAATCCGGGGGGGCAGTCCAGGCTGTTTTCAGGTTAAAATGCACATTTTTTGCACAAATTATCGGTTTCGCACAAATAATAGGCGCGCTTTTAAACCAACAACGCGGCAGCCTATCGCCTCCACATTCCGGTTCGGGCGCGGTATGCTGCGCCCGCGAGCAGAACAAACATCGGAGTCGGCATGAGCGGCACGGGCGGACGGAAACCACCTCTGGTGGCCGATAGACGGAATCCGAAGGGCAGAAAGACGGCAAAGAAGAAGGCGGCGAAACCGGCGCGGACCGCGCGGAAGCAAAAGGCCGCCGCACCCAGCAGAAACCCGGTGGTTGCCCTGTTCCGGCGGATCGTCGGCTGGTTTCTGCGACTGTTCTGGCGGCTCGCCTGGCGCATGGCGTTGGTGGTGGCGCTGCTGATCGCCGGCGGCGTGTTCTATTTCTACACGACGCTCCCGCCTGCCGGCACGCTTCTGGATGCGCGCACCCGCGGGTCGGTCACGATGCTTGACCGGAACGGCAAGGTGTTCGCCTGGCGCGGCGATCAGTTCGGCGGCACGATCAGCGCCGACACCGTGGCCCCCGTGCTGAAGAACGCCGTCGTCGCGACCGAGGACAAGCGTTTCTATCACCATATCGGCGTCGATCCTCAGGGCATCGCATCGGCCATCCGCATCAACCTGCGCGAGGGGCGCGGTCCGCTGTCGGGCAACGGCGGTTCGACGATCACGCAGCAGACGGCAAAGCTGCTGTGTCTTGGCAGGCCCTATGACGAGAACGTGTGGAAAAGCGAGCGCGACTACGAGGAGGACTGCCGCCGCACGACTCTTTGGCGCAAGATCAAGGAAGCCGTATATTCGATGGCGATGGAGGCGAAATACTCCAAGGACGACATCCTGACCATATATCTCAACCGCGCCTATCTGGGCGCCGGCGCCCGCGGGTTCGAGGCCGCCAGCCAGCGCTATTTCGGAAAATCCGCCAATCAGGTGAACGCCGCCGAGGCTGCGATGCTCGCCGGCCTGCTCAAGGCCCCATCCACCTATGCCCCCACCAGCAACCTGGAGCGCGCGCAGAACCGGGCCGACGTGGTGATCGGGCTGTTGGAGGATCAGGGCTACATTACCGCGGCGCAGGCCGACAAGGCCCGCGCCGACCCGGCGCAGTTGTCAGAGGCCGCCGCCGCGCGGGCGGGCGGCTATTTCGCGGACTGGGTGATGGACAGCGGCCCCTCGTTCCTGACCCGGGACACCACCGAGGACGTGATCATCCGCACCACGTTCGATCAGCGCATCCAGACCGCGGCCGAGGACGCGATGAAGGATGTGTTCGAGAACAAGGTCAAGGACGATTCGAAAGCTCAGGCGGCGATCGTCGTGATGTCGGCCGACGGTGCGGTGCGGGCGATGGTCGGCGGCCGCAAGACAAAGGTCACGGGCGCCTTCAACCGCGCCACGATGGCCTTGCGCCAGACCGGGTCGGCCTTCAAGCCGTTCGTCTATGCCGCCGCGCTGGACCTGGGATTCACGCCCAACGCGACCGTCGTGGACGAACCGATCACGATAGACGTGCCGGGCTCCGGTCCCTACACGCCGGCCAATTACGACCACAAGTTCCGCGGCCGGGTCACGCTGACACAGGCGCTGGAGCATTCCATCAACATCCCCGCGATCCGCGTGTCGGAATCCGTGGGGCGCGAGAATGTGCGCCAGGTGGCCGAGGACTTCGGTATCAAGAGCGATCTGGCAAAGGGCCCGTCCCTGGCGCTGGGCGTGTCCGAAACGACGCTTCTGCAGATGACGGGCGCCTATGCGGGCATCCTGAACGGCGGCGTTAGCGTCAAGCCATACGGGCTGGTCGATCTGCGTCTTCAGGGCGACGACAAGCCGCTGATGGATCAGGAGGGTGGCATGG
>JBAVQZ010000140.1:0-2726 GCA_049694515.1 Paracoccaceae bacterium
CACCATCCCCCAGGCCAGCGCCCCGGCCAGTGGCGCGGCGAAGACGAAGCGCGACACGGTCGCGCCTACGGTGCCCAGCCCCGCGGCCCTAAGTTGCTTCTGCAGCATGAAGCGCACGGTCTGCACCGCCGCCGCCGCGATGGTCACGATCACCCAGAGTTCCATGCCGACGCTCTTGCCACTCCGCACGGCAAAAGGGAATGCCCGCCGCTAGCGCCGCCGCCAAAGGGGATGCGGAACCGGGTCCTTGGCCTTGAACAGGTAGCGGCGGAAAACCTCGCCGTAGGAGCGGTAGCGATAGCCGTCGTTGCGCTTCAGATACCGCTCGGAATTGCCGAAATAAAGCTGGGGCAGCCGATACCAGGGCACCGCCGGGTGCATGTGGTGGACGACATGCAGGTTGTTGTTGAGGAACATGAAGGCCAGCGGCCCGCGATCCTCTATGATCACGGTGCGGCCGCGCGCGCGCTCATGCGCCTGGTGTTCCAGGAAGGTGCGGATCTTGAGGATCGACAGTGCTCCGTATGCCGACAGCGCATAGGCCCAGACCGGCATCGCGCCCAGCGTGAAAAGCCAAGCCGGCACCAGCGCCACGGCCGGAACATGCAACAGCCAGCCGGCAAGGACCGCACGGTTTCCCGCCGCGATCGCCCGCACGTCACCGGCCATGAAGACCACCTGCGACACCATGGGCCCCAAAAGCAACCGCCCGATCAATGTGTTGTTCGCCGCCAGCACAAGTTGCAACGGCCGCGGCAGCCGCTCCCACGTGTCAGGATCAAGGTAGTTCGACTCCGGGTCATCATAGGGATCGGTCAGCACCGCGTCGCGATGATGCGCCAGATGCGTGTCGCGGAACCGCAGATAGGGTACGGCGAGCGCCAGAGCCGGAAAGACCAGCGCAGCGTTCAGCCGGCGGTCGCGGAACGGGTGGCCGTGGATCGCCTCGTGACTGAGGGAGGCGTGAAGCGCCGCGGCCAACGCAGTCGTCGCCATGCCCAGTGGCAGCCACAGTGCCGCCAGAACCGACGTGCCCAGCAGCCAAACGCCATAGCAGGCCACGGCCAGCGCCAGCGTCGGCCATTCGACCAGCGCGCGGTATCTCGGGGCCCCGGCGAATCCATGCGGCTGTTCTGCGGACAGGGGCCGCAGGACCGCTTTCACGACAGGCTGCCGCCGTGCTTCCATTCCCTCTCCAATGTCTGCATTTTGCGCGGACCCATGCCATCCGGAACTTTCCGCGCTCCGGACTGACCGGTTTTCCGGCAGATGCAAGAATTTTGCACATTTTTTCGTGAAAGCATAGCGCCGGACGCGACACTCCCGACGAAAACCGGCCTGCCTCGTCCATTTTGCATCACCGGCAGCGACCGTCGCGCAGTACGAGGACGAAAAAGGGCCCGCGAACGCGGGCCCCGGAATCTCGCATCGGGAAGGCTTGCCCCGGATCAGCGCTTGGAGAACTGGAAGCTCCGGCGAGCCTTGCGGCGGCCGAATTTCTTGCGTTCCACCACACGGCTGTCGCGCGTCAGGAAACCTGCCGCCTTCAGCGCGGGACGCAGGTTGGGATCATAAAGCTGCAGCGCCTTCGAGATGCCGTGCTTGACCGCACCGGCCTGTCCCGAAAGACCGCCGCCCTTGACCGTGGCCTGCACGTCGAACTCGTCCTCGACGCCGGCGACCGTGAAGGGCTGGCGCAGGATCATCTGCAGCACGGGGCGGGCGAAATACGTGTTGATCTCACGCCCGTTCACCGTGACCTTGCCCGAGCCCGGCTTGATCCAGACGCGGGCAACCGCGTCCTTGCGCTTGCCGGTGGCGTAGGACCGGCCAAGATCGTCGCGAACAGGCTCGCGCGGGGCTTCGGTGTCCAGCGCCGGCGCGGCGCCCTCACCGGAAACGACGGCGTTAAGCTCGTCGAGGGATTTGATTTCTTCGGCCATCACGCGCTCCGGGTGTTCTTCGAATTCATGGATTTGACATCCAGCACTTCGGGGCTCTGCGCCTCGTGCGGATGCTCGGCGCCGGCATAGACCCGCAGATTGGTCATCTGCTGGCGCGACAGGCGGTTGCCCGGCAGCATCCGCTGCACGGCCTTGATAACGACCCGCTCGGGATGCGCGCCTTCCAGGATCTGGCCCGCGCTGCGGTGCTTGATGCCGCCGGGGTGGCCGGTGTGACGGTAGTAGAGCTTGTCATCGCGCTTCTTGCCGGTCATCTGCACCTTGTCGGCATTGATGACGATGACGTTGTCGCCCATGTCCATATGCGGGGTGAATGACGCCTTGTGCTTGCCGCGCAGGCGCATGGCGATGATCGAGGCAAGACGGCCCAGAACCACGCCCTCGGCGTCGATCAGGATCCATTTCTTGTCGATATCCGCCGGGGTAGCGGTGAAGGTTTTCATGTGCTTTGCCCTATTGGCTGTGGTCATGGGGCACGACCTGCGCGCCCCGGAAACTCGGATGGGCGAGTTCTAAGCATTTCGCGCGCACAGTCAAGCACCACAATTCCATTTTTTTATTTATATATCAATGTTTTACAAATTAGGTAAAATAATACCCCATTTTCAGACGTCGATTTCATGCGGCGGTGCCGCGAGAAGGCGGCGCAGCGTCGCGCAAGCCTCGGAAAAGGCCGTCCGGCTGGCCCGGCAATTGATCGCGATACGCACCGCGTTGGGGGCGCGACCGCCCAGCAGCACATACTCGTCGGCCGGGCGAAGC
>JBAVQZ010000141.1:0-6218 GCA_049694515.1 Paracoccaceae bacterium
CCGCGATACGCCGCGACGGCGCCCAGCGCGGATTCGGCCACCGGCACCACGGCGCGGCGCACCAGCCCTTCCAGAAGGGCCTTCTTCGACGGGAAATAGAGATAGACGGCGCCCTTCGACAGCCCCGCCCTGGCGGCGATCTCGTCCACCTTGGTGGCGGCGAACCCCTTGCGGATGAACAGCGCGAGCGCCGCGTCCAGCACCTCGTCGGGCCGCGCCTCGGCGCGGCGTCGGAATTTCGGCCTGGAATCACCGGGGGCATCGGATTCATCGCTCATATGCAATTACTAACCGACGGGTCAGTTACTTGCAAGGCGGAAACAGTTCCTGCCAAACAAATAATCGCGATCGGCGGGACGGCATTCAGCCGCCCCGCCGGATGTCTCAGGCATGGTGATCCGACACCGCGTGAATCGCCTCGCCCGACAAATCGCGGCTGACCGCGTGCGAGATGTCGCCAAGGCTCAGCATCCCCACCATCCGCTTCTTGTCGTTGAGAACCGGCAGGCGGCGGATCTTTCTCTGGTCCATCATGTGAATGGCATCCTCGATGCTCTGATCGCTGCGGCAATAGACGATGCCGGGCGACATGATCTCTTCCGCCGTGGCCTTGCGCGGATCGCGGCCGTTCTCGAACATCCTGAGCGCGATATCGCGGTCGGTTATCATGCCGACCAGCTTGTCGTCCTTGCCCACCGGCACCGCGCCGATATCCTTTTTCTTCATCAGCTTGACGACCTCCGACACCGGCGTGTCGGCACTTACCCAGTCGGCATTCCTGTGCATGTGTTCGGAAATTTTCATGACTCACCTCCGTTCATGAATTCCAGCTCGACAATGCCCCCGAACCCCTGTCACGGCATTGACCGCAATCAATGCGTGTCCGCCCACCGCCGGGTCGGGTCGCGGGCACCGCGGGGTCCGAAACATGAATTGACCGGGACGGCTTTCGCGCGTCCCGGCCGGCTTCATCGTGAAATGTGTGGCGCGAAGGATTTCGGACTCGAAAAGCGGATCACGCGGCCTTCACCGCGATCTTCTTTTCCTTCTTCTTCGCCTCGGCGGATTTCGGCAGCTTCACGTGCAGCACCCCGTTGGCATAGCTGGCGTCGATCTTGTCGGTATCCACCCCGTCGGGGACGCGGAACGTGCGCTGGAACGCACCGAAGCGCCGCTCGCTGAGATGATAGCTCTCTTCCTTCTCCTCGCGCGACTCGGACTTCTCGCCCTTGATGGTGATCGTGCCGTCGCCGAGCTTGATGTCGATATCCTTCAGGTCCATCCCCGGCAATTCGGCCTCGATCTCGAAGCCGCCGTTGCGTTCGACCAGATCCATTGCCGGCGAGAACTGCCATTTGCCCGCGCGCAGGGCGCGCGGCGCCGGGAACCGCCAGGAAAATGGGTCGAACTCCTCGAAAAGGCGGTCGATTTCCGACCGGAGCGATGACAGCGGCATCCGGCTTTCCGGCACCGAGGGCTCGGGCGCGGCCTTGGCCTCGCGCCTGACATCCACGCTGGTATCTTTCTTGGCCATTTCGCAAACTCCTGCTTGCATCCTGCATCACTTGATAAGGGTGGCCCGCCGGGAGGCGTTCAGGAACACGGGGACGAGTTCTGGTCCCGACGGGCCGGTCGGCGGATCGGGCACGCGCGCCTGCCCGGACGAGGACAGGAGGCAGGCAACTCCGCTGCTCCGGAGCGCGCACCGATTGGCCGACGCTTCAAGTTAGACATTGGCAGGGAAAGCCTGCATTGACGTATATCAACGCAGGGAAACATCCTTGTCGAATGGGCGCGGAGCCGCCCTCCCCGTTCGGGCCGGCCCGATCGCAATGTCCGCTCCACCGCGCGGAAACGCGGCGGATGTGGCATTCGGCAGACGCTCGGCGACCGAGTCCGAGGCGAGCTTCAGGCCAGCGAGATTGGCGGCCGAGAATATCCCCGAGCGGCTTTGCGGCCGAACCTTCAGACCCACTGAATCGGCAAGCCGGTTCACGTGGGGAATTCGGAAGCGGCGCGAATCGATGATCTCGATCAGCCCGTCCTTCTGCATTTCATGAGTGACGCGGCTGATCGTTTCCAGCGCCATGCCCAGAAGGTCGGCGCAGTCCGCGCGCGGCACCGCCAGCGTCAGGATCACCGACCCGTCCGGCAGCGGTTCGACCGGCATGAACTCGATCGCCGTCGAAAAGAACGCGATCACCCGCTCTTTCGTGGACAAGGCACCGAAAAGCCAGGTGAAGATGCGCAGGCTGTCCAGCTTCTCTGACATCATCGTCAGCAGACGCCGCCGGAAAACCGGGTTTCGCAACATCTCCTCCTCGACCGCGCGCCGGTCGAACAGGCAAACCTCAGCATCGGTCGAGGCCTCGACCGAGAACCGCGCGCGCCGGTCCGCGATTTCCCCCACCAGGTCACCCGGCAACACGAAATTCAGGACGTGACGGCGACCCTCCGGCGACATCCGCTGCATCCGCAGATAGCCTGACCGAAGTATGCCGATAAAGCCCGGGTGATCCCCTTCCACGAACAGGACCTCGTTCGCGCGATACCGCCGCAGCCGTATCCGCCCGTCCCGCCATAAGGTTTCGGTCAATCCCGCGGCGTGGCAGACCGCTGATCCACTGGGCCCGCAGCCCGTGCAGGGCGCTTCGCCGAAGCCCGTGGAGGGCGCTTCACAAGTAATTATCTTAGAGAATGTCAAAGTCTTCCCCCAGCAAGAAATATCAAAGAACCAAATGCAGATTTCGGCTTTGAGTTCCCGAGCAAACCTCCTTTTCAACACCTCGGCAACAGGCAAGGACACCTGCGCTATGCGCGCGGGCCCCGGTCGGTCTCCATCAACGAGTGGTCCGACGAGGGCTTGTTCCGGTCGCCGCAAGCCGCGGCGCAAAATACCGCCGCATGGTCAGTGCGCTGCGCGCGCACGATTCCGTCCTTGAAAAATAATGACAGAATTACATTAATTTGCATGTTCGGATGCCCCCATCACGCAATTATGTTAGCACATATTCAAACGTCGCGCGCCCCAAGAATCTTCAATCGCATGCGACAAGATATGACCGCCACCGCGCCGTGCGGACCGCTTGCCCGACGGGATGCACCAGGCGAAAATGCAGCCTCTGTGGCAAGGTCGTGAAATACCGACTATTGTTCCCGCAGCGGCTTCAATAATGTATGATGGCATGTAGTTTTTCGATATTCGATTTTTTCCGGACCAAGGCGACGATGCTGCCGGTCCCACAAATTAATGTGATCCCGTCGTTTGACAGGTGACGACGGGCCCAAGAAAAATGATAGGGGACGATATGACGGACAACCGCCAACCATACCCGATCGGCAGGAAAACCGACTGCTCAAGCCATTTGCCTGTGATCTTCGACGGGGTGTCGTCCGACGTTCTTGACGAGTTGAACAGTCTTTGCCGGATACGCAATTTTGCGATCGGGCAAACGGTGATCGGCGATCACGAGGCGGCCGAATTCGTGGGCTACATCGTCAGCGGCATCCTGCGGATGCAGAAATCCCTGCCCGACGGGCGCCAGCACATCGTCGGCCTTCTGGTCGAGAACGAGATGTTCGGCAGGGTCTTCGACGGCCCCTCCCACTTCGCCATCGAGGCGGCCACCGACGTCACGCTCTGCACCTTTCCGCGCCGCGATTTCGAGGCCCTTATCACCCGTCGGGCGGAGCTCGAGCATCTGATGCTGACAAGCGTGCTGGACGAGCTGGACGCGGCGCGCGAATGGATCATGCTGCTTGGGTGCCGCAGGGTGATCGAACGCTTCTCGGCCTTCCTGCTGATCCTGTGCCGCCGCTGGCTGAATGTCGGCGTCGTCTCCGAAGAGGCGGGCGTCCCCGAGGTCCATATCCCGGTCAGCCGGGCCGACATCGCGCAATACCTCGGAACGCGGGTGGAAACGATCAGCCGCGCGGTCCAGGCCCTGTCGAAGGCGGACATCATCAGGATCAAGGACCCTTACCGGTTCGAGATCGTGGATATGACAGGGCTGATCGAAATGTCGGGCAACCGCGACTTCGCGGAACTCGACTGGATGGGAAAACTCCAGCCCCAGGCGGCAGGCCGCAGGCAGGGCTGAACGCCCCGCCTGCCCGCCTTCAGCCTTTAAGCTTGGTGATCTTCATCATGCGCATGATCATGCGTTCGTAGATGGGCTCGCTCACCCCGCGGCGCACCTTGCGGATGAAATACCATTCGAACATCAGCTTCGCCCAGTGGACCCAGCGCCCCTCGGATGTCCAGTTGACGTTGCGCGGGGGATTCTGGGGCATCGCCAGGAAGGCGGCGCCGCGATCACCGAAATCGGCCAGGCACAGCGCGTTCCACGTGGCCTGAGCCTTCGGCGCGCCGCCCTTCAGGACATCTGCGATGTTGTGCGCCGTCGCGGTGACCATGCTCTCGATCATGAAACCCGTCTTCGGAACCCCTGTCGGCACCGGCGTCGCGACCGGCGGGGCGATGGCGATGCACACGCCGATCGCGAAGATGTTGGGATAGGCCGGGTTGCGCTGATGCTCGTCCACCAGCACGAAGCCGCGCGGGTTGACCAGCCCCTCGATCCCCCGCAATGCGGGAATACCCCGAAAGGCGGGCAGGAACATCGCGTAGTTGAACGGCTCTTCGTGCTTCTTCTTCTCGCTGCCGTCCTCGTTCACCTCGGTAAAATGCACCTTGTCGGTTTCGAATTTCTCGACCTTGGCATTCGTGACCCACTTGATGTCGCGGTCGCGCATGATGGATTCCAGCATGCCCTTGGTGTCGCCCACGCCGCCAAGTCCCAGATGCCCGACATAGGGCTCGGGCGTGACAAAGGTCATCGGCACCTTGTGGCGAATCTTGCGCCGGCGCAGGTCCGTGTCCATCGTCATGGCGTATTCATAGGCCGGCCCGAAGCACGAGGCCCCCTGCACCGCGCCCACCACGATCGGGCCGGGATCGGCGCAGAACGCCTCCCACTTCTTTCCCGACAACTCGGCATGCTCGATCTGGCAGACCGAGCTGGTGTTGGCCTCGGGCCCCAGCCCCTCGATCTCGTCGAAGGCCAGTTCGGGGCCGGTCGCGATCACCAGATAATCGTAATCCACCTCGCGCCCGCTTTGCAGCGTGACCTTGTTTTCCTTCGGCTCCAGCTTCGTGGCCGCGTCGCAGATGAACTCGATATCGCGCCGCTTCATCACCGGGGCAAGATCGACCGTGATGTCGTCCTTCTTGCGCCAGCCGACGCCGGCCCAGGGGTTCGACGGGGTGAACTGAAAATAGGGCTTGTCCGAGATCACGGTAATCCTGTGATCCCGGCCCAGCAACTCGCGAAGCTCATAGGCCTGAATCGACCCGCCCAGACCCGCGCCCAGAACAACAACATGCGCCATTTCGGCATCTCCTCCAAAATCCTGAAACGGGCCTTGCCCAATCCATCCGTCAGTTTATCACGGAAAACCGTGGCGCACTTGGGGTTTCTCGCCGTTCCCGCCCCGCCACCGGCAGGCCTTTCGGAACAGCATGCGGGGATCCGTTCCTTCATATTCATAATGTGATATATGTCGGCCAGGGGATGGTTCCAATGGTCGCACCGACAAAATAGTTTCGTCGGGACGGACGCGCCGATTTCGATCAATGCCGACGGCCGGCGACGACCCGACCTACCACGGCACCGGTTTACCGGCCCAATCGTAAAAGCCGCCGCTCTCGGCCGGGGTCAGCCCGTCGATCACGTCCAGCAGGTTTGCCGCCGCCGCCTCCGGCGCCACCGCCGGGTGCCGACCCAGATAATCGGCGGTGAAGGGCGTCCGGACGGTGCCGGGATGCAGCGCCACGCAGATCGCATGGCGGTGGCTGCGCGACAGTTCGATCGCGCCGGTATGCACGATCTGGTTCACCGCCGCCTTGGATGCGCGATAGGAATACCACCCGCCCAGCCCGTTGTCGCCGATCGAGCCGACCCGCGCCGAAAGCACGGCGAACACCGCGCGCCGGTCGCGTGGCAACAGGCGGACGGAATGTTTCAGAACCATCGCCGGGCCGATCGCATTCACCGCGAACTGCGCCCGCATCACCGCCGGCTCCAGCGCCCCGAGGCTTTTCTCCGGCGCGTCGCCCGGCGCGGCCAGCGCCCCGGTCGCCACGAAGATCAGGTCGAACGCGCCCCCCAGCGCCCGCAGCGCCGCCGCGACCGAAGCCTCGTCGGTCACGTCCAGCC
>JBAVQZ010000142.1:0-4026 GCA_049694515.1 Paracoccaceae bacterium
CCTCGTTGATGCGGGCCATGACGCGGCTCGCCTTTTCGGGGTCGGACGCGACATCGGGGTGATATTTCCTCACCAGCAGCCGGTAGGCGTCGCGGACCTGGTCCAGCGAGGCCCCGTGCGGAACACCCAGGATCTCGTGGGGCGTCAACGCCATGCGCCGGTCAGCCCTCTTCGAAGCGCTTCAGGCGCCGCCTGGCGACCATGCCGACGAGCTTGGGCACCAGGAAAACGAGACTGATGCTCAGGCCGACGCTGGGAACCGCGACGGCCATGTGGGCCAGCCCGTCGGTGGTGCCCTTGGCAAGCGAATTGCTCAGCGCAGCCACGCCGGCATTGATGTTCTGATTCCCGTAGTCGGCATGGCCGGACTGTCCGCCTGACATGCCGGCAATCGTGTCGCTGATTTTCTGTTGCAACGCGTCGATGGTGGGTACGCCGTCAAGCAGCGAAGAGCCGCCCGCGAGGCCGGAACCACCACCGGCGATGGAGCCGCCGCCTTGGCCGGAGAAACCGGCGAGACCAGAGAATCCAGCATAGCCGTGGCCGAAAGTCTGCGGCAGGCGGGACGGCGTCGACGATCCGCCGATTTGAACGAATTGAATCTCTGAATCGTCGGACATCGCATGTTCCCGATTTCCGGTTTCGGTTTTTCCCGTCCCATTTTCCCGCGCCGGTCCGCACGCTTTCAGGGGATCGGACATGTGGAAAACAACCTGAGGTCGTTTCACCCTGTCACGCGTGATCGCTCCCGTTCAAGGCCAGAAAAAGACAGGCGCAGGAAAATATTTCGACGTTTCAATCAACTTGGCTCATACTTGCTGCGGAACTGGCCGACGGGGCGGCGCCAGCGGCCCACAGCCTGAGAAGACAGGAGGTCTTGATGGAAAAATCGAACGAAATCCGAAAAATCCAGACTCAGGGCGTTCACCATATCACCATCGTCGGCGCGGACCGGCAGACCTCGATAGACTTCTGGGAGGGGATCCTGGGCATGCCGTTCGTCTTCGACCAGCCCAATCTCGACAACCCCGACGAAGGCCATATCTACTTCGATCCCGGCGACGGGCGGCTGATCACCGTCTTCACCAACGAAAGCCGAAAGCCCGATCCGACGCGGACCTCGACCGAGCCGGGCGCGGTGCATCACCTTGCCTTCAACGTCAGCCAGGCGACGTTCCGGCAAACCGTCAAGCGGCTCGATGCGCGCGGCATCCGGCATTCGGGCCCCAAGGACCGCGGCTTCATGGACTCGATCTATTTCACGGACCCGCTCGGCCTTTTGATCGAGCTGGCCTCCTACCGGTTCGAACCGCCAGAGGGCTGCCGCCATGCCGATGTGATGATCGAGGCGCACCGCCTGAGGGTCGCACGGGGGGACTACAACATCGGCGAAGAACACCTTGCCGACGCGATCGAACTTCTGGTCGCGCGCAGACAACAGACGCTTTCGGCGGACCGCTCGGCAAAGAACCCCTATTGACGGAAGCGCGCGGCGGCCTATCGATAAAGGCAATGGGAACGTGGTGATGCGATGCGGGTGAGGCATGACCGACTATACGCTACATTACTGGCCCGCCCCTTTCCGGGGGGAATTCGTCCGCGCCGTGCTGGCCCATGTCGGCGCGGATTGGTCCGAAGCCGGATCGGAAAAGACGGCGCGGGCCATGTCCCTGCCCGTCGCCGAGCAGCAGGTGCCGCACATGGCGCCGCCGATGCTGGTCGATCACGGCGCAGACGTGGCGCTGGCGCAGATGCCCGCGATCCTCGCCTATCTCGGCGTGAAGCACGGGCTGATGCCGGAAGATTCCACCCGCAACGCGCTGACGCACAAGATCGTGGCCGACGCGAACGACGTTCTGGACGAGATCACGCAGGACGGCGGGCGCGAGATGTGGGACCGCGAGAGCTGGGACGCCTTCGAACCGCGGCTGCGCCGCTGGATGGCGATTTTCGAGGAGACCGGCGCGCGGCACGGGCTGAGAGCGGAGGGCGGCACGATCCTCGGCACCGCCGCGCCGGGCCTGGCGGATTTTGTCGCGTTCGCGCTGTGGTTTACCATGACCGACAAGCTGCCGCGCCTGGGAGGCCTGCTTGTGGACGAGGCACCGGCGGTCGCGGCGCTCGTGCACCGGATCGCGGGACTCCCGGCGATTGCCGGGCTGCGGGCCGCGTCGGATCGCGCCTACGGAACGACCTATTGCGGCGGGCAGATCGAGAAATCCCTCCGCGCCGTACTCGACTGACGCCTGAGGTTGTCGCGAATGTCGGTCCGTGGCGCGCCGTCGCAACAAGCGGATTCAGAGCGCCTGCCACGTGGTCTGACACCGCCGTCGTGAGAGGCTTTGCACAGGCGCGAGCGGCACGGGAAAACCCACCGGCGGGAAAGGAGATTTCATGATCAAGATGTTGTCCGGGGTCTGGGCGCTTCTCCTCGGCATCGTGCTCATCATGCTGGGCAACGGCATGCATTTCACGCTTATCGGCCTGCGCGGCGGGATCGAGGGGTTTTCGGCCGCGGAACTGGCCATCGTCACCTCGGGCTATTTCATGGGCTTCCTGTCGGGGGCGCGTTTTACCCCGTTGCTGATCCGGCGGGTCGGACATGTACGCGTTTTCGCGGCGCTGGGCAGTTTCATGTCCGCGGGGCTGATCTCCTTTCCGCTGGTGGCCGATCCCTGGGTCTGGACAGTCCTGCGGCTGCTTGTGGGCTTCTGCATGTCGGGCATCTATGTCGCTGCGGAGAGTTGGTTGAACAATGCCGCCACCAACGAGACGCGGGGCAAGGTGCTGTCGGCCTACATGATCGCGCAGACCCTGGGCATTATCGGCGCGCAGGGACTGCTAACGCTGGGCGATGCGGGGACATCCGCGCTTTTCATCGGGGCCTCGATCCTGGTCTCGATCTCCTTCGCGCCGATTCTGCTGTCCGCCACCCCGGTCCCGGCGGCGGAGGTCGCGCGCCCGATGGGCCTGCGCGCTCTGTTCGCGGGCTCGCCGCTCGGGACAGTGGGGATCTTCCTGCTGGGCAGCGTCTATGCGACGCAATCGGGCATGGGCGCGGTCTTCGGCACCCAGATCGGGATGACGGCCGCGCAGATCGCGCTGTTCGTCGCGATGCTGTTCGCCGGGGCACTGGTTCTGCAATACCCCATCGGCTGGCTGTCGGACCAGATGGACCGGCGCAAGCTGATCTTCGGGGCGGCCTGTCTCGGCGCGACGTCCTGCGCGGTGGGGTGGATCACCGGCGGCGGTCTGTGGCCCCTGATGGGGGCGGCCTTCTTCGCCGGCGGGGTGACAACGCCGCTTTACGCCCTGTTTCTGGCCTATACCAACGATTTCCTTTCCGCCGAGGATATGCCGGCCGCGTCCGGGGGGCTGGTCTTCACCTTCGGGCTGGGCGCCATTGCGGGCCCGCTGGCCACCGGCTGGGCGATGGAAGGGCTGGGCCCGTTCGCGTTCTGGCTGGTGCTGGGCGCGACCTTCGGCGCAATCGCTCTTTATGCGCTCTACCGGATGACGCAGCGTTCGATCGTCCCGGTGGATGAGACCGAAAGCTACTTGGGGGTGCTGCCCACCGCCTCGCCCCTGGCGGTGGAGGCGGCGGGTACCTGGGCCGCCGAACAGGCCGAAGCAGAGCGCGAGGCCGACGCGCAGTCCTGATCGCGGCCACCCATGGCTGTACTGTGCGCCGCACCGGGAGGTCGCGCTTGTTAGGCATTTGAACTTCGAGGAAATGGTGGGCGACCCTGGAATCGAACCAGGCATGGGTCTCCCCGGCGGAGTTACAGTCCGCTGCCGCACCTTGCAGCTCGTCGCCCTGAGTGCGGGGTGGATAGCGCCCCGCATGGGGGGCGTCAACAGGAAATTCCCTTGCAGAGCACGGCCCCGCGCGGCATGGTCCGCGCCTCTGCACACAAGGGACGTCGGGCCATGAAAAAGCCAAGCTGGGTGATCGAGAAAGAGCGTGCCAAGCGCGCCGCGGCGGCCGAGACAGTGTGGCTGTTCGGGCTGCACGCGGTGCGTGAC
>JBAVQZ010000143.1:0-2621 GCA_049694515.1 Paracoccaceae bacterium
GGCCAACGCGCAGCCGGTCGGTGCCTTCCTCCAGCTCGCGCAGGATGCGCGCCGCCCCCGGAAAGCCGCCCTCGCGGTCGCCGCCCTTGCGCCGGACCTTCTGGATCGCCCATGTCAGCGCCGCCTCGACCGGCGATGTGGTGGTGTCGATGTCATTGCCATAGAGGCAGAGCCCGGCTTCCAGGCGCAACGAGTCGCGGGCGCCCAGCCCGATGGGCTCCACCTTGTCATGGGCCAGCAGAGCGCGGGCAAAGGCCACGGCCTGCGCGTCTTCCACCGAAACCTCGAACCCGTCCTCGCCGGTATAACCCGAGCGCGACACCCAGAGCGGCCCGAAATCGGATTGCAGGATCGCGACATCCATGAACTTCATCGCCGCGGCGCCTGGGGCGAGCGACTCCAGCACCGTTTCGGCGTCGGGGCCCTGGAGCGCCAGCAGCGCGCGACCGTCGATCTCGTCGATCTCGCAGCTTTCCGACAGCCCGGCGCGCATGTGGGCGATGTCGTCCGCCTTGCAGGCGGCGTTGACGACAAGGAACAGGTGGTCGCCGCGATTGGCGATCATCAGGTCATCCAGGATGCCGCCCTCGTCATTGGTGAAGAAACCATAGCGCTGGCGGCCGTCCTTCAGCCCCAGCACGCTGACCGGAACCAGGCTTTCCAGCGCCCGCGCGGCGTCGTTCACATCGCCGGATTTCGGCCGCAGGATCACCTGACCCATATGGCTGACATCGAACAGCCCCGCCGCCGCGCGGCAGTGCAGATGCTCCTTCATAACGCCAAGCGGATATTGCACGGGCATCTCGTAGCCCGCGAAGGGAACCATCCTGGCCCCCAGTTCGACATGCAGATCGTAAAGCCCCGTGTGCTTCAACTCAGCCATCCGGCCAGATCCCCCTTTTCGCCGGATCGCACCCGGCATCGCATGACGGCCCGACGGACCGCGGATTCGATGCCCCCTCTGTCCTTTCGCCTGAGATCGTTATCCCTTCGGCGGGCGCGTCTGGCGCCACTCTCCAGAGTTCACTGCCCCACATCGGTCCTTGGGCCTGAGAGTTTACCGGGGCGGTTGCTCCTTCGGCACTGGCGAACCAGATTCTCCCGATGCGGATGTCGCTGACACTAGATCAGGCGTCGCAAGCGGGCAAGGGCTTGCATTCGGGCGCGAAACCATCACATTGCGCGCCATGCAGGATCCATTCTTTTTCGGCTACGGTTCGCTCGTGAACCGCTCGACCCACAGCTATGACCGCGCCCATCCCGCGCGGATCACCGGCTGGCGCCGGGCCTGGCGGCACACGCCGGTGCACGAGGTCGCCTTCCTGACCGCGGTGCCGGCCCCCGGTGAACGGATCGACGGGCTGATCGCGGCGGTGCCCGGCCATGACTGGGCGGCGCTGGACGAACGTGAACACAACTATGAGCGTCACGACGTGACCGGCACGCTGGAGCATGACGCCGAGGACGTGACGCAGGTGCAGATCTATGCCGTGCCGCCGCGCCTATCGGACGCGGAGGGCGGTCTGCGCCCGATCCTGCTGAGCTATCTCGACGTGGTGGTGCAGGGCTATCTGCGCGAGTTCGGCGTGGCGGGCGCGCGGCTTTTTTTCGAGACGACCGACGGGTGGGAGGCGCCGATCCTGGACGATCGCGCCGCGCCCTCCTACCCGCGCCACCAGAAGCTGAGCGAAGAGGAGCGGCGCTTCGTCGACCGCCAGCTTGCCGCGCTGCAGGCCAACGTCATCAGGCGGCCCTGAACAACGCGCTCTTCCGCCTTGACGGGCGTCATCGCGGAGCGCCGCGAAGAGGCCTGCAGGAACCGACAAGCGATCAGCCGGGCTTTTTCTGCAAAAGCGGCATCACGTCGGCCATTTCCGGGCCGCGCGACATGCCGGTCACGGCCTTGCGCAGCGGCATGAAAAGCGCCTTGCCCTTGCGCCCGGTCTTTTCCTTCACCGCGGCTGTCCATTCGCCCCAAGTCTCGGGCGTGTAGGGCGGATCGGGCAGCAGTTCCAGCGCCTCGGCCACGAAATCGCGGTCCTCATCCTCGATCTCCGGCGCGGCGGCGCCGTCGCGGAACAACGCCCACCAGCCGGCCATGTCAGCCTTCACGGTGATGTTCTCGCGCACCACTTCCCAGAAGCGCGGCGCCAACTCGTCGGGCACACCCAAAGCGGCCACATCTTCGGCCACCGCCTCAAGCGGCAGGGAGTGCAGACGCCGCGCAGTCAGCGGGAACAGGTCGTTCACGTCGAATTTCGTGGGGGCCGAGCCGAACTGCGCGACATCGAACCCATCCACCAGCTCGTCGACGCTGGACACCAGTTCCACCGGCTGGCTCGATCCCAGCCGCGCCATCAGCGACAGCAGCGCCATCGGCTCCACCCCCTGGGCGCGCAGATCGCGCAGAGAGAGCGTGCCCAGCCGCTTCGACAGTGCCTCGCCCTGCGGGCCGGTCAGCAGCGAGTGATGCGCGAATTGCGGCACGGCGCCGCCCAGCGCGCGGATGATCTGGATCTGGGTCGCCGTGTTGGTGACGTGGTCCGAGCCGCGCACCACGTGGGTCACGCCCATCTCGGTGTCGTCCACCACCGAGGCCAGGGTATAGAGAACCTGGCCGT
>JBAVQZ010000144.1:0-7059 GCA_049694515.1 Paracoccaceae bacterium
CGCGGATTCCGTCCACCTTTGCCCCCACACAGCTGTCACCGATGCGGGTGTGGATGGCATAGGCGTAATCCAGCGGCGTCGCCCCCTTGGGCAGCTTCACCACGTCGCCCTTGGGCGTGAAGCAGAATACCTGGTCGGAATACATCTCCAGCTTGACGTTCTCGAGGAACTCGTCGTGATCCTCGGCATTGGCGAAGCGCTCGGTAAGCGAGTTGAGCCATTTCGCCGGGTCCACGGCGAAGGGGTTCTCGGCCCGCACCCCGTCGCGATAGGACCAGTGCGCGGCCACGCCGGCCTCGGCCACCTCGTTCATCTGGCGGGTGCGGATCTGAACTTCGACCCGCTTGCCATCGCGCCCCGACACCGTCGTGTGGATCGAGCGGTAGCCATTGGACTTGGGCTGGCTGATATAGTCCTTGAACCGCCCAGGCACCGCGCGCCAGCGCTGATGGATCGCGCCAAGCACGCGGTAGCAATCCGCCTCGGAGCGGGTGATGACGCGAAACCCGTAGATATCCGACAAACGCGAGAAGCCCTGCTTCTTCTCCTGCATCTTGCGCCAGATGCCGTAGGGCTTCTTGGCGCGGCCGAAGACCTCGGCCTCGATCCCGGCCTTGTCCAGTTCGGTTCGGATGTCCTGTGTGATCTGGTGGATCACGTCACCGGTTTCGCGCTGCAGCGTGATGAAGCGGCGGATGATGGAGTTTCGCCCCTCGGGGTTGAGGACGCGGAAAGCCAGGTCCTCCAGTTCCTCGCGCATCCACTGCATGCCCATGCGCCCGGCGAGCGGCGCATAGATGTCCATGGTCTCACGCGCCTTCTGGACCTGCTTTTCGGGCTTCTGGAACTTGATCGTCCGCATGTTGTGCAGGCGGTCGGCCAGCTTGACCAGAATCACCCGCAGGTCCTTGGACATCGCCATGAAGAGCTTGCGAAAATTCTCGGCCTGCTTGGTCTCGGAGGAGGAAAGCTGAAGGTTCGTCAGCTTGGTGACGCCATCGACAAGCTCGGCGACCTCGGCGCCGAAGATGTCGGCGATCTCCCGGTAGGTGGATTTGGTGTCCTCGATCGTGTCGTGCAGCAGTGCCGTGATGATGGTGGCGTCGTCCAGCTGCATCTCGGTCAGGATCGCGGCGACCGAGACGGGATGCGTGAAATAGGGGTCGCCCGACTGGCGCACCTGCCCTTCGTGCATCTTCTCGCCGTACTCATAGGCACGGCGAATGAGTTTTTCGTTGGTTTTCGGGTTATAGTTGCGGACCAGCGCAATCAGGTCTTCGACATCGATCCTGGGCATCCGGTCCGCAATCCCGACAGGCGCTGGCGCGCCCTTGTTACTTGGGCCCCTGCGCTTCCATCAGGGCGCGCAGCAGCTTTTCTTCCGACATGTCGTCCTCGGCGGGCTTGTCTGCCTCGCCGCCCATCAGAAGCGACATCGAATCCTCTTCGGGCTCGTCCACTTCGATCTGGGTCTGATTGCTTTCGATCAGACGTTCGCGCAGCGCGTCTGCCGACTGCATCTCGTCCGCGATCTCGCGCAGGGCGACGACAGGGTTCTTGTCATTGTCGCGCTCGACGGTCAGCGGGCTGCCGGCCGTGATCTCGCGCGCCCGGTGAGCGGCCAGCATCACCAGCTCGAACCGGTTCGGAACCTTGTCAACGCAATCTTCAACCGTCACGCGGGCCATGGAATACTCCAATCCATCTGGGAAGGTGGAGTGCCCTATTTATTGAGTCGCACCCGGCTTGACAAGGGAGGATTCCCTCGTTTCCGGCACTCAGAGCGCGCGGATTGCCGCTTTTTCGGCCTCGGGCAGCGCCGCGAGCATCTGGCGGACGGTTTGCCCCGTGACCGGGTGGCGCCAATCGGGCGCGACATCAGCCAGCGGCACCAGAACGAAGGCGCGGTCCTGAAGGCGGGGATGCGGCAGAATAATTTCGTCCGGTGCCTGCCGTTTCTGTTTCGCGGGCGGCAAATCGCGCCAATGGACATGGCCGGCCGCGTCGGGCCGCACCTGGCCGCCGAAATCCAGAAGGTCCAGGTCCAGCGTCCTCTGTCCCCAGCGCACCCTCCGGGTGCGGCCGAACCGCCGCTCGATCCCGTGCAGATGTGTCAGAAGCGCCTCGGCGCCCAGCGAGGTTTCCAGAACCGCCGCCGCGTTGACGAAATCGGGGCCGGCCCCCGGCGGGAAGCAGGGCGTGGCGTAAAGCGGGCTCTGCGCCACCAGACGAACCGATTCGCCGTCCAGTTCCCGCAGCGCCGCGCGCAATGTCTCGGCCGGTCCGCCCCGGTCCGAGATTGCATTGCCGCCCAGCGCAACAAGGGCTAGTGTATCAGTTTCAGAACCGGTCCCGACTTGCGGCATTCGTTTCAATCCCCTAATTAGTCCGCGTGTTCCGCCAAAAATGATTTCCCGCGTTACCACTCACCACTCACCACTCACCTGAGGCGGAACGCATATCGGAAGGAAATTGGATGTTCTACAGAGACGAACGGCTGGCGCTGTTCATCGACGGATCGAACCTTTATGCGGCCGCGAAGGCGCTCGGGTTCGACATCGACTACAAACTTCTCCGACAGGAGTTCATGCGCCGGGGAAAGCTGCTGCGCGCGTTCTACTATACGGCGTTGCTGGAAAATGACGACTACTCTCCCATCCGCCCGCTGGTGGACTGGCTGCACTACAACGGTTTTTCCATGGTCACGAAACCCGCCAAGGAATACACCGACAGCCAGGGGCGCCGGAAGGTCAAGGGCAACATGGATATCGAGCTGGCCGTCGACGCGATGGAGCTTGCCCCCCATGTCGACCACATCGTGCTGTTTTCGGGCGACGGCGATTTCCGTCCGCTCGTGGAAAGCCTGCAGCGCAAGGGGGTGCGGGTATCGGTCGTGTCCACGATCCGCTCGCAGCCGCCGATGATCGCCGACGAACTGCGTCGCCAGGCCGATAATTTCATCGAGCTGGACGAGCTGAAAGAGGTGATCGGCCGCCCGCCGCGTGAACCCCGCCAGGAACAAGAGGTGGAATACGCCGGCGAGGAATGACGGGCCGGGACCGGGGCCCGACCGACGCACCCCGGTCCCGCCGCATTGCCCCGGACGGGGGTGGACGCGCGCGCGGGTTCGTCTTACCTGTGGCCCGAACAGGAGCGCGCGCATGACGACCAAGCCACCCCTCTCTCTCTATCTCGCCGCCCCGCGCGGCTTTTGCGCCGGTGTCGACCGAGCGATCAAGATCGTCGAGATGGCGCTGCAGAAATGGGGCGCCCCGGTCTATGTCCGGCACGAGATCGTGCATAACAAATTCGTCGTTGACGGCCTGCGCGAAAAGGGCGCGGTCTTTGTCGAGGAGCTGGAGGAATGCCCGCCGGACCGGCCAGTGATCTTCTCGGCCCACGGCGTGCCGAAGGCGGTCCCGGCCGAGGCCGAGCGGCGCGAGATGGTCTATGTCGACGCGACCTGCCCGCTGGTCTCGAAGGTGCATATCGAGGCCGAGCGGCATCACGACAACGGGCTTCAGATGGTGATGATCGGCCATGCCGGCCACCCCGAAACGATCGGCACCATGGGACAGCTGCCCGAGGGTGAGGTGCTGCTGGTCGAGACCGAGGCCGATGTCGCCGGGCTTGACGTGCGCGACCCGGAAAAGCTGGCCTTCATCACGCAGACCACGCTTTCGGTCGATGACACCGCAGGCATCGTCGCAGCGCTGAAGACACGCTTCCCGGCGATCATCGGGCCGCACAAGGAAGACATCTGCTATGCCACGACCAACCGGCAGCAGGCGGTCAAGGCGATTGCGCCAAAGGTCGATGCGATGCTGGTGATCGGGGCGCCGAACTCGTCCAATTCCCGCCGTCTGGTCGAGGTGGGGCGCGCCGCGGGCTGCGCCTATTCGCAGCTCGTGCAGCGCGCCAGCGACATCGACTGGCGCGCACTGGAGGGGATCACGTCACTGGGCCTGACCGCCGGCGCCTCGGCACCCGAAGTGCTGATCGACGAGGTGATCGACGAACTGCGCGCGCGCCATGACGTGACGCTTGAGGTTCTGGAATCGGCGAGGGAGAACGTGGAGTTCAAGGTGCCGCGCGTCCTGCGGGAGCCGGCATGACCGGAATACCGCGCGCCGCGCTGCTGCTTGGCCTTGCCGGCCTTGTCCCCTTCGTCTGGGGGGCGCTGACCCTGGTCTGGGATGGCGCCGCGAGTTTCGGACTCGCCCAGCTGGGCCCGCGCTTCATCGGCCCCTATGTGCAGATCTTCTATGGCACCGTGATCCTGTCCTTCATGTCGGGCGCGCTCTGGGGCTTCGCCACGCGGGCCGAGGCGCGGCTGGCGCCGCTGGCCTATACGCTCAGCGTCATTCCCGCGCTCTGGGTTTTCTTCTTCGTCGGCGGCGGGCCGGTCAGCGCGCAGATATACCTGATCGCCGGGTTCGTCGGCCTTCTTGGCATCGACTGGCTGTTCTGGTCGAACGGGCTGGCGCCGCGCTGGTGGATGGGCCTGCGCGCGAGGCTCACGGCCATCGTGGTGCTGTGCCTGCTGGTGGGCGTTCTGTGAGCACGCAGGAAAGGACCGCTTCGCATGGCTGAGCTTTTCGCCTTCACCGATGGCGCGTGCAGTGGCAATCCCGGCCCCGGCGGCTGGGGCGTGCTGTTGCAGGCGAAAGAGGGCGACCGGGTCGTCAAGGAGCGCGCGCTGAACGGCGGCGAGGCGCTGACCACCAACAACCGGATGGAGTTGCTGGCCGCGATCAACGCGCTGGAAAGCCTTGCGCGGCCCTCGTCCATCACCATCGTCACCGACAGCGCCTATGTGAAGAACGGCGTGACCGGCTGGATCCACGGCTGGAAGCGCAACGGCTGGAAGACCTCGACCCGCAAGCCGGTGAAGAACGCCGAACTGTGGCAGCGGCTGGACGCGGCGCAGCATCGCCACGAAGTGACATGGGAATGGGTCAAAGGCCATGCCGGGCATCCCGAGAACGAGCGGGCGGATGAACTGGCCCGTGAAGGCATGGCGCCCTTCAAGCCCCAGAAGGCGTGAAGCCGGGGGCGTTCCGACCCCGGACGCGTTGAGAGTATTTGGCCCGAGAGGAAGGTTCAGCGACGCCGGACATAGGTCTGCCACAGCCATATCAGCAGCAGAGCGCCCAGGATCGCACCGATGAAACCGGCGGCGATACCGGTCAGCACCAGCAGGAAGCGCAGCACCAGCCCGCCGATCAGCGCGCCGGCGATGCCGATGCCGATCGTCGTTATCACATCCGGCTGGACGCGCATCAGCCGCGTGGCGATGAAGCCCGCCGCGGCCCCGATAATGATAAGGAAGATCACCTGCATGGCGCGACTATGCCCCGGCGGACGGGATTCGGAAAGTCATGCAAGCCGCGCGGGTGCCGGATGGCCGCGCAGGAACTCCGACGCGCTCATCGCGCGCTTGCCCTGGCGCTGCACCTGCAACAACTCCACCGCGCCCGCGCCGCAGGAGATGGTCAGCCCGCCCAGCACCTCGCCCGGCGCGCCCCGGCCTTCGGAGAGGCGGCAGCGCAGCAGCTTCACCCGTTCGCCGCCGATCTCGCACCACGCGCCGGGGAAAGGTGATAGGCCGCGGATATGGCGATCCACCTCCTCCGCGTTGCGGGTCCAGTCCACCCGCGTCTCGGCCTTGTCGATCTTGGCGGCATAGGTGACCCCGCTCTCGGGCTGCGGACGGGGCGTCAAATCGTCGAGCCGGCCCAACGCCTCGGCGATCAGCCGCGCGCCCATAGCCGAAAGACGGTCGTGCAGATCGCCCGCCGTATCCTCCGGACCTATGGGCGTCGCCTCGCGCAGCAGCACCGGACCCGTGTCCAGCCCCGCCTCCATCCGCATGATGCAGATCCCGGTTTCGGCGTCGCCCGCCATTACCGCCCGCTGGATCGGCGCCGCGCCGCGCCAGCGCGGCAAAAGCGAGGCGTGAATGTTCAGGCAGCCCTGGCGGGGCGCGTCCAGCACCGCCTGCGGCAGGATCAGCCCATAGGCGGCGACGACGCTGACATCCGCATCCAGCGCGGCAAAATCGGCCTGCGCCTGCGGATCGCGCAGCGTTGTCGGGTGGCGCACGGGCAGGCCCAGTTCCTCGGCCCGCTTCTGCACGGGCGCGGGACGATCCTTCTTTCCCCGTCCCGCCGGGCGGGGCGGCTGGCAATAGACGCAGGCGACATCATGGCCCGCCGCCGCCAGCGCCTCGAGCGCGGGGACCGAGAAATCGGGCGTTCCCATGAATATGACGCGCATCAGCCCCTCCCCAGCTTGGCGGCGCGTTTCAGCAGCCGTTCGCGTTTCAGCCTGGACAGGTGGTCGAAATACATCTTCCCGTCCAGATGGTCGATCTGGTGCTGAACGCTGGTGGCCCAGAGATTGACGAAATCGCGCTCCTCGACCTCTCCGGCCTCGTTCAGGAAGCGCACCGTCACCGCGCGCGGCCGCTCGATCGCCGCCGAGACGCCGGGCAGGTTTGGGCTGGCCTCCTCATGCGCGCGCAGCTTGACCGAGGCGTGCAGGATCTCGGGATTGGCAAGACGGATCGCCTGCCCACGTTCTTCGGAACAGTCCACCACCGCGAGCCGCAGCATCACGCCGATCTGCGGTCCGCCGAGGCCATATCCGGGCATGGCGTCCATCGTCTCGACCATGTCGTCCCAGATCGCGCGGATCTCTTCGGTGATCTCCTCGACGGGCGCGGCGGGCGTTTTCAGGCGCTTGTCGGGCCATGCCAGTGCGGGACGAATCATTCCCCGTAGCCGTCCATCGTGGCGCGCCGATCATCTTCGCCGAGGTGGTCGATGCACAGCCGTCCGTCGAGATGGTCCCGCTCATGCTGGACGCAGGCGGCGGCGAAGCCGGCGAACGCCTCTTCCATGACGCTGCCATCAAGCGCCTGCCAGCGAAGCGTGACCTCGGCGGGGCGGGTGACGGGCACCTTTACACCGGGGATCGAGAGGCAGCCCTCCTCCAACGTCTGCACCGCATCCGAACCCGAAAGGATCTCGGGGTTTACCATGACACGCGGGACAC
>JBAVQZ010000145.1:0-2270 GCA_049694515.1 Paracoccaceae bacterium
CGTCTGACCCTCGTCCTGCCGGAGCCGCTGGCACCCGACGCGCAGGCGCGCTTCGATTCGATGATCGCCCGCCGCACAGGTCGCGAGCCAGTCTCGCACATCACCGGCACACGCGCCTTTTATGGCCGCGATTTCCGCGTGACGGCAGCGGTTCTGGATCCCCGGCCGGATACCGAAACGCTTATAGACCATGTGCTTGCGGGATGTTTTTCAAGCGTTCTGGATCTCGGCACGGGATCAGGGTGCATCCTGCTCACCCTGCTGGCCGAGCGCCCCGGCGCGACCGGCCTGGGCGTCGATCTGTCGGACGCCGCGCTTTGCGTCGCGCGTGAGAACGCCGCGCGGCTTGGCGTCACGACCGCCGAATTCATCGGCTCGGACTGGTTTGATGCCGTCAAGGGGCGCTTCGACCTGATCGTGGCGAATCCGCCCTACATTGCCGCTGCAGAAATGTCCGACCTTGCCCCCGAAGTTCGCGATTGGGAGCCGCGCATGGCGCTTTGTCCCGGCGACGACGGGCTGTCGGCCTACCGCTCGATTCTGTCCGGCGCGACCGCGCATCTGGCCCCCGGCGGGCGGGTTTTGGTCGAGATCGGCGCAAGCCAGGGGCAGGCGGTGGCCGGGCTGTTCCGACAGGCGGGGCTTGACAATATCGCTGTTCACGCCGACCTTGGTGGCAAGGATCGCGTCGTCGAGGCACAGGCATCCGCAGGCAAATCCTGAGATTTGCACGGTGTTTTACGCAACGGCGCGCCGAAATCGGCCCCAGATGCACATTTTTTGCTTGTCTTGCCAGTGGCATCATGGTTAGTCGATCAGGCGAGCGGCGGGATGCTTTTGCGTCCCCCTCGCGTGTAAGCCAGACAATCGCCCGGACCCGGATGCAATCTTGCGCATGAGGCGCGGAGCCGGGCCGAAGAAGCCAAAACAAGGCTGGATACCAGAAAAAACATGAGATCATCCAAGTCACGTTCGCGGTCGAAACCGAACCGCTCGCGCTCCATGGGCAACATCGTCAACCGCGTGTTTGACAGTTCAGGCCCCGAGGGCAAAGTGCGCGGCACGCCGCAGCAGATCATCGACAAGTACAACCAGCTGGCCCGCGACGCCCAACTCAGCAATGACAGGGTGGCGGCGGAGAACTTTCAGCAGCACGCCGAGCATTACGCCCGCCTTCTGAGCGAGGCGCAGCGCGAGCAGGACGCCCGGCGCGAGCAGCAGGAAGCCCAGCAGAACCGCGATCGCGGCCAGGACCAGCGCGGCGACCAGGGGCAGGGCGGTGGAAACGGCCATGCGGGCGGAAATGATGGGCAGCATCCGCAGTCCGACGGCAACAATCAGCCGCGCCATGACGGCCAGCCGCACGGCAATCACGGTCAGCAGGGACGCGGCGACGATCAGCCGTCCCACGATGCCGGCGCCCAGCAGCCCGCGCAGGAACGGCCCCGGCGCCGGCCCCCCTCGGGCGGCAATGCCGAGGTGATCGACGCCCCCGACCAGGCTGCAGACAGCGGATTGGTGGAAACGCCCGAGGAAAAGCCCGCCCGCAAACCCGCGCCGCGCAAACGCGCCAGCCGCGCCAAGCCTCCGAAGTCCTCGGACGAGGGCGAGGATCGCGGCGACGACAGCTCTCAGGCTCCGGCGGCGGAGTGATTCGGCGCGCGCCGCGTTAGCCCGCCGTCAAGGCGCGGGCCAGCGCGCAGAACCCTTCGATCGGCACCTGCTCGGCGCGCTGCGTCGGGTCCAGCCCGGCGGCGCGCAACTTGTCCTCGATATCCGGCGCAAGGCCCTTCAGGCTGGCGCGCAACATCTTGCGGCGCTGGTTGAAGGCAGCGGCGACCACGCGGCTCAACACGTCCGGATCGGCCGGGGCGAGTGGCGCCTCACGCCGGGTCAGTTGCACCACCGCCGAGTGGATCTTGGGCGGCGGGGTGAACGCCTCGGGCGGCAGGGTCATCACGATCTTCGCGTCGCAGCGCCATTGCGCCAGGATCGCCAATCGCCCATAGGCCTTGCCCCCGGGCCGTGCCACGATACGCTCGGCCACCTCTTTCTGGAACATAAGCGTCAGGCTTTCCCAGAAGGGCGGCCAGCTTGCCGGGGTCAGCCAACGCACCAGAAGCTCGGTGCCCACGTTGTAGGGCAGGTTGGCCACGACACGGATCGGCGGGGTCAGATGCGCGGACGCATCGACCTCCAGCGCATCGGCGTTGAGAACCTCCAGCCGACCAGGATAGACCGCCGCAATCTCTTCCAGCGGCGCCATGCAC